>JAQUMQ010000045.1 GCA_028718045.1 Actinomycetota bacterium | reverse complement strand
TAGAGATATTATCATAACCTACTATACTTAAATCATCCGGTATTTTAAATCCGATTTCTTTGGAAGCCCCATAAACTCCTATTGCAAGCATATCGCTTAAGCTTAAAACGGCAGAGAAAATATTGGGATTTTCAGAATTTTTAGAAGAATATAGCTTTTTGATGGTCTCATAACCACCTTCAAGCGATAATTCAGTATATTTTATTAAAGATCTTTTAACCCTGATTCCATAATTCATTAAAGCTTGCAGATAGCCCTTTAAAAAATCTTTTGAAACAGAAAGCTGAAAAGGTCCGTTAAGAAGAAGAATGTCTTTATGGCCCTTTTTTATTAGATATTCGGTTGCGTTGTAACTGGCATGTTCGTGATTTACGTGGACATAATTTATATTATCAAAATCGGGTGCAAAATCTATATATACTGTTTTTAAATCTTCTTCTCTGATAAGAGTGATATTTTCGGACTTAATATTAACAGGAGATATAATTATCCCATCGACTCCTTTTGAAAGCATGTTTATGATATTTTTTCTTTCAAGATCAAGATTGTAGTTTGAATCACATAAAATCATGGTATAGTCAAGATTGTTTAATGTATCTCCTATAACTTTTATCGTTTCGTAATAAAGAGGATTTTTTAAATCGTTAAGTATGATTCCTATTGTTTTTGTTTTTTTATCCCTCAAACCCTTTGCCAAAAGATTAGGATAATAGTTTAATTCTTGTGCAATTTTTAAAATCCTATCCGCAGTTTTTTTGTTTGCGTTAGGGTCTCCTCTTAGTGCTCTTGAGACAGTGGAAGGAGATACACCAGAAACTTTTGCCAAATACTTTATATTTATATTTTTTCTTTTTTGAGTTTTATCCATTTTTTCTCTTGACATGATAACTATTATAATATAATATTGATAACGTTGCCAATAAAATAATAATTTTTTTTTATTAAAAATTTTAAAATTTATTTTAATTTTTATATTTAAGTTATTTTATTATATAATATAAGATAGCATAAGCTTAAAAATACAAGAGAAACTAATACCTTAATCAATATTTCAATTTTCTAACAATAAATTTTTTTTTACTTAAAATGATAACGTTGCCAATTTATAAGCATGAAAGGAGTAAACTGTGCTTGAAGATAAAGAATTCAAAAGAAGAAGAAATAATGTAGTCGATATTTTAAGAAAGAATGATTTGAAAGGTGCCCTTATTTATTATGATGAGTTAAATATTGGCAACGGATGGTATCTTTCGGGATGGTGCCCGCAGTTTGAAAGCGGTTGTATTTTAATCGTTGATACCGGAAACGCATATATTCTTGGCGGTCCGGAATCAGAGCCTTTCGCAAAGATGGATTCCGCGATAAAGGAAACAAGAAATATTACCGTATTCATGGTGCCGGATGAGGAATATCCAATGGCAAAAATTGTTACTTTCAAAGAAGTATTCGATGAAGTTTTTGGCGGTTCAAAGTTGGACAAGATCGGAATTGTTGGAATGAGCACGATGCCATATGGAGTTTATAAATCTTTAACTGATGACATAAAAGGCATAAAGCTCATAGATATAACATCGGAATACGAAGAACTTAGGGTAATCAAATCCCAATATGAGATCGATTTGATGCAAAAGTCTACAGATATAACCGATGAAGGTTTTAAAGCCATGAGCGATGCTATAAAAGACGGAGTTTCAGAAATATATGTTGCAGGTATAGCTGACGGAAAAATAAGAACAGGCGGAGCCAACTGGTTTGGTTATAAAACAATAGTTGCGGCAGAAGAAAGAAGCAATGGTGTAGTTCCCACTGCGTCAAACAGAATATTGAGAAATGGCGAGATGGTTTTAGCAGGATGCAGTGCAAGATATGAAGGATATGCATCTGCTGCAAGCTGTTCGGCAATAGTTGGCGGAAAACCCTCAAAAGAACAAAAAGATTATATGAAGATGGTTGTCGAAGCTTATATAATGACCAGAGAAATGCTCAAACCGGGGATGGTCGGAAAAGAAAATTATGCAAAAATCAAAAAATATTTTTCTGATAAAGGCGGATACGAAAAATATGTGGTATGTCCATTTGTTCACACATGCGGTCTTCATGAAGCGGAAGCACCTTTTTTCGGTCCTAACAGCAATGATGTAATAGTTCCCAATATGGTGATAAATATTGATGTAAGCTTATGGAATGTACCGAAATTCAACGGTATAAGATTTGAAACAGGCTATCTTATAACCGAAAAAGGAAATAAACCTTTTTCATCATATATGGATAAAATGATTGAAAATGTTTTGGATTGGTAAATATTTAACCTTATAAGCCAGCAATTATTAAAATTTTATTAAAATCTAACATTTTTAAACAAGGTGGTAAAAAATGGAAGAAGGGAAAAATGTATGGCTCTTTCCTGACGGGGATCTTCCTGAACCGGATATAAATAGCTCTTATCAAGCCCATGAAGCATTAATAATTCTTAATACATCCGATAAAAATGCAAATTTAAAAATGAATATTTACTTTTCAGATAAAGATCCTATAGAAGATATTTCTTTTGAAGTTAAGGCAAAAAGGGTCAAGTGCATTAGGCTTGATAAACCTGAAGAAATAGGCGGAGTGAAAATACCATTACATGTTCAATATGCTCTTAGACTGGAAAGCGATGTAAAGGTAGTCGTTACATTTGGAAGGCTTGATACGTCTTCGGAAAAATTAGCTTACTATGTCGGGACTGCATATAGCTATTAAAAACAATTTTTAAAAAATTAAATATAAAAAGTAATAAATATATCAATATATATCTATTTAAAAAAAGGAGGTCGTAAAAATGAAAAAATACGGGTTGATATTGGTTGTCGCAATATTAATAGCCACTATGGGTTTTGGAGCTAGCTGTAAAACAACTGAACAAGCTGCTGTTATAACTGAAACCACAACAGAAACCGAAGCTATTACAACAACAACCGAAACTGCAGAAGCTAAAGAAAAAGTTACCATAACTGCATGGATAAGTTCAACGCAACCAAATGCATTGGAAAAATTTGTAAATAGTTTTAATGAAGCTCAAGATTTGTATATTCTTAAAAAAGAAGTTGTTCCATTGCCATTCGAACAAACATTTCTGACTAAGTGGGCTACCGGTGATAGGCCAGATATTTGTCAGTTCCACGGCACCGGGAATTGGTTCTATCAATTAAATCCAACAGAAACATTGGTAGATCTATCAGATATGGAATTTGTTGGAAATAGTTTATACGGGTTTAT
This sequence comes from Actinomycetota bacterium, assembly GCA_028718045.1. Classification (GTDB taxonomy): domain Bacteria; phylum Actinomycetota; class Humimicrobiia; order Humimicrobiales; family Humimicrobiaceae; genus JAMDDL01. The sequence continues at coordinate 5,693 of JAQUMQ010000045.1, read as the reverse complement.
GGATACTACAAGCAGGATTGGAGATAAAGTATATGGCCCACATATAAATTATGCCACTGTATTTGCAATGATTTATAATAAAGAAGTTTTTAATGCGCTTAATATAGGAGAGCTCCCAGGAAATTATGATGAACTTAAAAAACTTTGTAAAGTTGCAAAAGATGCAGGTTATATACCAATCTATGACGCAGGTGGTGATCAGTGGCCTTTGCAAATAATTCCCTATATGTTTTTTGCATCTGGTTTTAAAGATAATCCAACTATTGTAGACAAGATTAATACTAATCAGGATGATTTTAATAATCCGATATTTTTAAAAAGTATAGAGAAATATAAAGAATTGCTAGATGCAGGATATTTTAATACAGATATTTTGACAGCGACTTTTGATGGTGGGCATGAAGAAATAATGTCTAGTAAAGTTGCAATGTTGGCTTTTGGTGGAAATTATATCATACCTACCTTAATTGAAAAATTTGGATTGGATGAAGTAAATAAAAAGATTGGTATGTTTACTCCGAGTTTAGATTATTCTTGTGCTTTTACATCACCAGGAGCCGGCTGGTCTAATTGGTATGTTCCTGATACTGGTGATCCAGAAAAGATAAAAGGGGCAAAAGAATTTATTAAATACTTAACTGGTACAGCGCCATATGAAAAATATTATCAAACTTATTGCGACGAAACTCCCCAACATCCTGTCTTTGAAGGTTTTAAGTCCCCAGAATTAGATTTACCAGATCAGCAATTACTGAAATATGTTAGTGCTAGTTCGGATGCCTCTTGGGGTAAATTAAAATATGCCTATGGGCCATTTGAGACTTTTATGCAGGAAATGGTAGCAGGCATAAAGACACCTCTTGATGTATGCAAAGCTCTTAGCGATGAGTTTAGGAAAAGCGCAGAAACAGCAGGAAGTCCAGATTTTAAAAAATAATTGATTAATCGAATTTAATGCTGGTAATAAATTTATTACCAGCATTAAATTAAAAATAACGAATGTTAATAGGATTGGTTAAAAAATGTTTATTAACTTAAGTGATATTAAAAAGAATCAGTATAAGTTATATTTCTTATTACCAGCAATTATATTAGTTTCTTTATTTTTTATTTTACCTATCATTTTAAATTTATTTTATTCTTTTACAGATTGGACTACCTATAAATCAGGTGTTGATTTTATAGGATTAAAAAATGTTATTGAGCTAAGTGAAGAAGGAATGGTTTGGAAAAGTTTAATTATTACTTTTAAGTATGCAATAGGTGTTTGTATTATAATGAACTTAGGAGCACTTATTTTAGCTTTAGCTTTAGAGAAAACAACAAAAATAAGTACTCTATTAAGAACAACACTTTTTATGCCTGTACTAATGTCTTCTTTAGCTAGCGGATATCTATTTAAGGCTATATTTAGCAACAAAGGGCCATTAAACAATTTTTTGGGTTTTATAACTGGTGGAAATATTTCTTTTCCTTTTTTAGGCAGTGTGGAATGGACTATTTTTTTTGTTATATTGGTTCATAGTTGGAAATATTTTGGTGTACCGATGTTAATTTATATTGCAGGCTTGAACTTAATACCAGTCGAACTTAAAGAAGCTGCGAAAGTTGAAGGAGCAAATCCGTTGCAAATTATAACTAAAATAAAAATACCACTTCTAGGTCCAGCTTTTACGTTTAGTATAATTACAAGCCTAATAGGTGCAATGTGGTCATTTGAAATACCTTTATCAATGGTAAGAGGAGGTCCTGCCAGAACAACTGAAGTATTAAATATGTACATATTTAATTTATTTGGGTCTGGAAGATGGGGTTATGCTACTAGCGTGAGCCTGCTATTATTTTTAATTATATGTGCCATTGCTTTTCCATTAATTATAGTTTTAAAAAAGAGAGAAGTTGAATTGTGAAGAAAGATTTGAAAAAAAATGTTAGTGCCAGGTATTTTGCTGTAGGGCTATTGGCTTTTATAATAATATTACTTCCATTCTGGTTGATATTGATAAATTCGTTTAAATCTTTAAGGGAATCAAGTATTCTAGGATTTAATTTGCCATCAAAATGGTATTTAATTGAAAATTATTCAACTGTGATAAAAAAAGGTGATTTTTTTAGAGGATTTTTTAATACATTATTCCTTACAATAACTACAATTCCATCTATAGTAATTTTAGGATCCCTAGCTTCTTGGATTTTTGCGAGAAGCAAGTCAAAGATTATATCAATTATATATTATGTAACAATTAGCAGCATACTTATTCCTCCTGCTGTAGTAACATCCGTTAAAGTTTTAAAAATATTACATATTTATGGTTCTTATTTAGGAATAATACTCTTTTATATCGGGACTCTTTTATCTTTTTCAATTTTTTTTACTACTGGTTTTATAAAATCTATACCAAAAGAATTAGAAGAAGCAGCTAGAATTGATGGTTGTACGAATATACAAGTATTTTTTATCATAATTTTACCGCTGCTAAAGCCTATTATAGTAACAGTTGCTATATTTTTAACACTATCAATTTGGAATGACTTTATTTGGCCATTTTATCTTTTAAAAGGTGATGCAAGCAATACTCTTGTGTTAGGACTTTATAGATTTGTTAGTTCAGGGGAACGTTCTATTAATTGGCATTTGGTATTTGCCGATTTAATATTAGTCAATGCCCCTCTATTTATAGCATATTTTTTTGCTCAGAGAATGATTATTTCTGGAATTATGGGTGGAGCCGTTAAGCAATAAAAAATTTTATAAATTAATTTTTTTTATCGGGCTTTTGCAAATTATTTTAGGATTTTCTAATTATTTAGAGGAGAAGAGAGAAAAAAATGTCAGGGAAAATTATTTTTTATGATTTTGCTTATCCTGTGAAACCGGAAGGTTGGAGAATAAGCAACAACAATGATGTAATAGGCGGTGATGACAGTCTTCTAATTCCGTCTTATCTTACTTTTCAAACTATTGATAAAGATGGATTTGTTTTCCCATATGTAAAAGCTTTTTGGATATCAGAAAAGAGGTGTCAGGTTACAATTCTTAAAAATAAAAGGATGGGTATCCAAGCTACCTGCTGGGTTGATGGATTTGGACAAGTAATGTGCAGGGCAGATAATGAAGGCGAATTATATATTCCAGAAGATTGGCAAAACGAGGAAATCATACTTTTTGATATTGAGGCTGCAAAATCAGAAATAGCATACTGTAAAAAAAGGATAAAATCTCATCAGGCAGCAGGCATTTATATTGATGATTATATAAAAAATGAATTAGATATAGCTATTGAAAAATTAAGACAATCTGATAAGTTGCTTAACAAAGAAGAGAAACTTTTAAAAGCAAATATTGCTCTTGGTCACGCACTAAATGTAAGTGAAAATATTGAAGTTACGAGAGCGCTACAAAGATTAGGCAAACTTTCCAGCAAGCGTAGTTTTAGTTTTAGCACTTTTATTGATGGTAATGATGTTGCTCCTGGTAGGTGGGATAGTGGCTTTAGTAAAAAGAAGGGTAATAAGGAATTTGAAAGAAATTACTTATCTATTTGCAATACAGGGGCAGTGTCAATGTTTTGGAAATGGAGCCAACCTGTTAATCATGATAAATTTGATTGGCGCATTATAGATCAGCAAATGAATTGGATTGATAGTCATGGTTTGGATGGCATTGGACATTGTTTAGGTTGGTTTCATTATATGCCTGAATGGATCAAACACACAAGAGAAGTTGAGGAAATGGCTAGTTACTTAATCAATTTAACAGACGAGACAATAAAAAGATATGGTCATTTCATAAGATTGTGGTCAATTTTAAACGAATCTCATGACTGGTTTTATAAAGAGGTCAATTTTTCTTTTGAGGATAGGGTATTTTTATTTAAAGCTGTTAAAGAAAGAATATCTAAAATCCATCCTTCAGCCGCAGTGGAATCTGATACATGCTTGGTTACCCAACCTTCTAGAATGATAAAACCTGAGTGGGAAAATGGGCCAAGAGAATGGTATAAAGCATTAGAGGGATCAGGTATTAATGATTATGTAATTGGAATTCAGCTTTATCATGGTGCTGGAAGTTATGCGACTTATGATCTTGGTAAATTAACACAGCAGATTGAATTTTACTGTAGTCTAGGGCATCCTGTTCATATTTACGCTCAATCCCCTGGAGGTATATTCGATTCTTGTGCATGGGGAGTTGTCAATGGGTGCTGGCATGATCCATGGTCTGAATATATACAAGCTGAGTGGTGGGAAAAATTTTTGACAATAGCGCTTAGTTTTAATGAAGTAAAAGGAATTACTGCAGTAAGCTTAGAAGACTGTAAGCATAATTGGATGCCACATGGCGGCTTTTGCAGAGAGGATCTAAATCCAAAAAAAGCGTACTTTAGTATTAAGAAAGTATTGGAAAAGTATACTAATAGAGAAATAAAAGTAAGCTGGGTATAGAAAAGGATATTAGTATTAATATAGTAAATTTGTTGAAAATAATTATAAGTAAGGAAACTTAGGTGAAAAACATCGGGTCGGAAGAAAAGGATTGGTATAAATAAGTTATGGATGCAGGATTTGAGGATTATTCTTTTACTGTTGGAAGGTATATAGTTATTGTTAAAAAATTACTTTAATACTATTCTTAAGTAGCTAAAAGAGATCACCTGAATTGACGATGCTATGAGAGTTGGTTTTTCTTAAGAGCGATTTTGGCAATCATAAGTCTAAGAGCGATTGTAATAGGAATTATTGTTCTTTTAAATTCGTATAATTAATACTTATTTACTTGCACTTAATTTACATTAAAAACTGTTAGAATATTACCGCCATGTCTGGTGATATCTCATATAGGTTTTATAAAAATTACATGATATGGTTTAACGGGTGCTTTAGTAGAAGTGCTTTGCCTTCTCTAATAATATTTACTTTTTATAGAAATGGTTTATACAAAGACTTGCTGTAGGAACAGTTAAAGGTTAATTAAATAATTTGTTATAAGATTGACAAGAATTTATTTAATTTAAATTATAAAACATAAATCAGAGTTTTTTGTAAAAACCATTTAATTTTTGTCTTAAAATATTTTTATCTCATGAAGGGAGAATTTCATGGAAGTCATATGTGAAATAATTAAATTAAAACCTGAAAATGTGAGAGATTATATGGAATTGCATGATAATACCTGGCCGGAACTTATAAAAGCGCTGAGAGGATCAGGATTTCTTGAAGAATATATTTATATTTTTGACAATTTGGTTATGGTTTTTATGAAATGCCAAAACTTTAAAGATTCCATTTCAAGACTTTCGTCTATAGAAATTTATAAAAAATGGACAGCAAAAGTAAGAGCTATGATTATGATTGATAAAGATTTTTTTCACACAGAGGATGTTTTGCTTGATCTTAAGCCTGTGTGGAGGCTTGACGAGTTCGATGAAAATGGTATTTTAAAATTTTAATTGCAAGACTGTAAATCAGTATACTTTATAAGAATTATAAAGATATATTTTAAATAAATAAGGGAGAATATCGCTGTCTAATAACGAATATAAAATAAGAATTGACGAGATAAAGAAACTTGCTTCAGACAAAAAACTGAATTTTTTTCGTTTGTTTTGACGAATACAATACTATGAATGGCAGGTATCTTTCCGGGCGGTGTCCGAGTGTTGAAAGAGGTGAACTATGAAAAAATATATTAT
>JAQUMQ010000044.1 GCA_028718045.1 Actinomycetota bacterium | reverse complement strand
TATTGTCTTGCGAAAGCAGCTTTGATTTAATAGCTTTTGAATCCAGCCCTGCTTTCGGAATTTCGATAATCAAAAAATTGGCATGTGATTTATAAGGTTTCAAACCTTTGATTTTCGATATGGATTCGTAAAGAAAGCGCTTTTCTTCTTCGATGATTTTTAGAGTCTTTTTAATGAAGTCCTTGTTTTTAATCAATTCCGCACCGACTGTTTGAGCAAATAAATTAACAGGCCAGTCGGGTTGATGAGCTCTTATTTTTTCTATCATATTTGCATTTGCGGCAGCATATCCCAGCCTTAATCCCGGGATTGCAAAAATTTTGGTAAGAGAACGAAAAACAATGATGTTGTCGTTTTTCGGGATATCTTTGATTAAAGACAATTCCTTGCCATTCTCTGCAAAGTCAATAAATGCTTCGTCAATCAAAACAAAACAGTTGTTTTCCTGTGCCTTTTTTATAATAAACATTAAGACGTCGTGATCAATGATCGAACCTGTCGGATTGTTGGGATTACCTATCATAAACGCATTTATTTGCGGTAATTCTTTTGTTATTTTTTCAATATCCATAAAAAACTCCCCATTTTGCTTTTCATAACTGACAAACGAAACTGAAGCACCTGATAAAAGGGAAGCTTTTTCGTATTCGGAAAAAGACGGAGCCGGCAGTAAAATCCTTGCAGGCTTAATAGTGCTGATGGTGCTGTAAAAGAGCTCGGAACTTCCGTTTCCTGCGATAATATTTTTATAATTTATATTTAAATACTTTGAAATGTTTTGTCTTAAGTGCAAGCAATCAGGGTCAGGATAATGCCTGATATTGGAAATATTATCTTGGATTATTTTGTTTGTTTCTTTCGGAAAACCAAGAGGATTGGTATTTGTGCTAAAGTCTGTCAGATTATCATCTGCGGTTGACAAGCTTTTTATTTTGCTCCATATGTTTCCGCCATGTTCCGAACATACATTTTTCGTCATGCAATCACACCGCCGCCCGTTATTTTACAATCATAAATCTTTGGAGAATAATCAAATATCCCGGAAACCTGGTTGCAGAAACTTTCTTTTATGACAATATCCGGTGGAAAAATTATTCCTGCCGCAGTTCCGCTGTGCGCAACCGTTATTCCCAGTGCATTATGGTTAAGCGAAAAATCAAGCAGCTTATCCAGATAATATTTATAAAGTATTTTTTGGTTCAACACAGCACTCTCAGTCGAACATTCTCCTATAACGCTTAATTTTTTATTTTTAAATCCATCTTTGATTTTTTTTAATATTTTGTTGATGCTAGTCTCGTTTTCAGACAAAAGTCTGTTGTGATCTTTCTTATTAAATTCGATGGTATCTATCACTCCACCGGAGTCTATTACCAAAAGTCTGTTTTCGGGGATACTGCCGATTCTTTCGGAAATAAGACCTTTTTTATGGTCGAAAAGATATATATCTTTAAACATTGTACCATCTGTGGGTTCTATGGACAGTGCAATTTTTGCAATTTCGTTTTCGCTTATTTCTTCATTCAATGCCATCGCTGTGGCAAATATTACTCCACTTATGTCGGCTGTGCTTGAAGCCATTCCTTTTCCGGACGGTATTTCGGATTTGATTTTGATAACTCCTCCAAAATTATTTGCACCAAAATATTTAAGTGTTTCTTCCATTGCCCTAACTGATTTCCAGTGATTGCTATCACAAATGATATCTGAATTTTTATTGATATTTATGCTTATTTCAGAAAACAAATTTATAGGGCATGCGATTAAGAAGTTTTTCCCTTTAGTCATGCCCTGCATCAACTCTCCGCAGCTTCCCGGAAATTTAACGGTATAAGTTTTTTTTGCCATATCCTATAACCTGCAACAAGTCAAATTTAATGTTTAAAAATTTTTTTAAAATCGCAATTTCGATCCATTGGATTGCATACTTCTTTTTTTAAATCATATACTGCCTAATCGATAACATATTTTTTTATATATCGATAGCTTAATTATTTTTTAAATCAAAGTCATTATAAGTGTTTGATCTATAAATCAATCACCAATAAAGTATTATTTTTTTAAACATCCATAAATGTCAATCATTTTTTGGTTTGTATTGAAAAACAAGCAAAGATGTTATATGGTTTAAGATTGATTTTTTAAAATGTTTTATAAAGAGGAGTAAAAGAATTTATGTTCGTTGACTTTAAGTGCAATGAATGTGGAGTTGTCTCGGAATATTATGTAAAAAGCAATGATTTGGATAAAATAAAATGCGAATCTTGCGGAAGCAAAAACATGACTAGGGTGTTTGCCCCTGTGTGTTCAAAAAGGTCATCTTCGTCTGATGATAATTTTTTGCCATCCTCATCTTCTTCCGGGAAAAGCTGTTCGGGTTCGTGCTCCGGCTGCAGCGGATGTTCCAGATAATACCGAGAAAGGCAAGCATGAAAGTTCAGATAGATTGTATTCCATGTCAGGTTAAGCAGTGTATTGCCACGGCAAGAAAATTGACTGACGACGAAAAATTGATTTCCAGAACCTTAAAAGAAAGTTTAGATATTGCTTCCGAGTTTGAGGCACATAAAAATGTATTTTCGCTTTATTATGCCATGCAAAAGAATGCCAAGAAAATAAATCCCGGCAGAGATCCATATAAAGAATTTAAGAAAATGTTTAATGAAATTTGTCTTAATATAGCACCGGATTTAAATAAAATTGCATATGATTCTGAAAACATATTCGAAACTGCATTAAGAATATCTCTTGCAGGAAACGCCATTGATGTTATGCAAGGCCATATTTTAAATGAAGAATATCTTATTCAATCCGTGAAAAATTCTTTTGCCCAAAGCTTAAAAAAAGATGACATAAACTTTTTAAAAGAAAATATACTAAATGCCAAAAAGATATTGTTTATAGGTGACAATGCCGGAGAGATAGTTTTTGACAAGATTTTTATAGAGGTACTTAGGGATAAAATTTTAAAAAGTTCCGATTCCGATAAAATAACATACTGCGTAAGAGGCGGGCCTTCTTTAAATGACTCAACGCTCGAGGATGCGAAAATGACAGGCATGGATAAACTCGTAAAGGTCATAACAACGGGAGTCGATCTGCCTGCGGCTTATCTTCCGGCATGTTCAAAGGAATTTAATGAAGAATATGACAGCTCCGATCTGATTATCTCAAAAGGCCAAGGTAATTTCGAGGCTTTATTCGATGAAAAAAAGAATATATTTTTTCTGCTTAAAATAAAATGCGAAACTATCTTGACTCTTATTAACGGCAGATACGAACTTGGAGAAGTGGTTGTAGAGCATGCTAAAATATAATAGAAATGTTTTTAAAGCATCTGGAACTTAAAAATTTTAGGAATTACGCAAGTATTAACCTCGATTTAAACTCCGGGTTGATATTGTTTCTTGGCAATAACGGCGCCGGCAAAACAAATCTTTTAGAATCGGTGTTTTATCTTTCGAATGGTAAATCCCACAGATTATCATCTCAGAGTGACTTGATTAACAGAGGAAGCGACTATTGTATAATCAGGGGTTTGGTTGGATCTAGCTGCGAAGACAAGCTTATCGAGCTTCAGCTAAACAAAGACGGAAGTTCAAAAATCAAGATAAATAAGGTTTTCGTTAAGAATAAATCTGAATTTACTTCATATCTTGCGACAGTAATTTTTTCCCCAGACGATTTAAGAATTATTAAATCGTCACCTGTTTATAGAAGGAATTTTCTTGATGATATTCTTGAGAAAACCGACAGAAGTTTTTTAGGTTTAAGGCTGAAATATCAAAGGATATTAAATCAAAGAAATAGTTTGCTTAAAAGCATTTCGGGATTTCATATGACAAATTCAAACAATACTGTCGAAATATGGAATGAAAAACTTGTGGAATCAGGCAGCCTGATAATAAAAAAAAGACAGGATTTACTGAATTCAATAAAAGAAAAATTTATAAGACATATGAATTATTTTTTTAAAGATATGAAAGTCGATATCGGATATGTATTTAGCTGGGACAAGTTTGAACCCGGTGTCAATTTCAAAAACGATAATTCAGAAAATGATTTGAATTTTTCGGATAACCAAGCAGCAGTCGGCAAAAAAAAATTTAAATATGGCGCTAAATATGGTACAAATGATTATTCCGATTTGGGTGACTTAAAAGACACCGATGGCACCGGACTTTTTATAAACGAAAAAATTGATAAAAGCAGCGAGGTGCCTTTCGTTGTTCATCAGGATTTCTCAAGAAGTTACTTTTTTGATGATGATTTGTTTAGAAAAATTTTTGAAAATAAATTGAATTTTTATTTTAAAAAAGATATAGCCATAAAAACCACTACGATAGGGCCTCATAGAGATGATATAATTATATCGTTAGACAACTGCGATATAAGAAGTTTCGGGTCACAAGGCCAGCAAAGGATCGCAGCGGTGTGTTTAAAATTGTCAGAGCTTGATTTGCTTGCGGAAAATATTGATGAAAAACCTATGCTTTTGCTTGACGATGTTTTGTCAGAGCTTGATTTAAAAAGAAAGCATTTATTGCTCCGGTTGATAGGCGATAAATATCAGACTTTTATAACTGCGGCAAACTTTGATTATCTTAAAGACATGGATTTAAGACACTGCGAGAAATATCTGGTAAAAGATAATAAAATTAAAAAAATGCCTGTTTGATACCTTGACATATTTTTAATGCATGAATCTTAAAAACTGTTTTATGAAACCTGATCGAATATGCTATTATCTTATAAATTTGTTTCTACTTTATGTAACAATAAACGGGAGTAAACATGCAAATTCATTATTGGGTAATCCATATACTTATAATATTTGGTTTGATAGGCGGACTTATATTTAAAACAGCAACTATTTTCGAAGGGAGCATAAGCCGATTTGGCGACAGAAAGACTGTTTCGAAATGGGGAAAGTTTTGGCACTATATAGGAAGGTTTTTTGGCAATTTTTTTTCCAAAAAATTCTGGTATATTTTACTGGCTGTTTTTCTTGACGTATTGTTCCACTTCAGGCTTTTAAGGCAAAAACCGTTTAAATGGTTTGTTCATACTTTGATGTTCTGGGGTTTGCTTTTGCTGTTTATATTATCGATTCTTTCCGGTATTGCGGTTGAATTTGCACCGGCACTCGGTTACCAAACAGGAAGCAACTGGTTTATCGATATGCTTGCGGATATGGATAATAAATGGACGGCATTATTAAATGATAGTTTAAATTTGGTAATTCTTGCAGGCGTTATCCTTGCATTAATCAAAGGTTTTATTCAAAAGAAAAAAATAAAAATGTTCGAAAGCATTGACGTATTTCTTATTTGCTTTATCGGATTTATCCTTATAAGCGGATGGTTTACGGAAGCAAGCAGGTATCTTGCCGAGCAGACGCCGCCTCATATAGCAAAATTCGGATTTTTGGGGTACCGGCTTTCTGTTTTGTTGAAGCTGATTTTTCCTTCGTTATCTTTGCAAAGCTGGCATGCGTGGGATAGGACATGGTGGCATATTCATGTGATTACCGTATGGCTTTCATTCTTATATATCCCATTTAGCAAATTGTCACATATAATATTCAGTTCAATTGCAGGCAGTGTAAACAGCTTGGAAAAAAGACTTTTGATTAAGGAGCGCTAAAAATGAAGAAAATCAAAAATAAAATAGATACAAAAAAATTTACCATAAGTGAATTGCTTGACATACAAGGATGTACGAGGTGTGGAATTTGTACCGAATCGTGCTGTGCTTATGCGGGAAGCAATGATATCGAGGTTTCGCCTGCAAAAAAGCTGAGTCTTCTTAAAAAAAGAATTGATTATAAGCATAGTTTGCTTGGAAGAATTTCAGGACAGAAAGAATTACCGGAAAATGAGCTGGCTGAACTTGAAAAAGCTGCTTTCCAGTGTACTTTATGTGCAAGGTGCGAAACAGAATGTCCCGTAAACCTTGGACTTAAAAATATATGGCTTTCTTTAAGAGAAGAACTTGTTGGGGAAGGCAGATATCCCGAAAATCTTGATATGCTCAAAAACATGCTTTTAAAGGGCAAAAACATATCTTTTGAAACCAATGAATCGCGCATAGACTGGATTAATCAGGTTGCCAATATTCCGGAAAACAAATATGTAAAGAAAAAAGCCGAAGTTGTTTATTTTGTAGGCTGTGTCTCATCATTTTCGCCAAGGGTATTTAAAATTCCAAGATCGATGGTTAAATTGTTCCAGATTGCGAAAGTTGATTTTGCTTTGATGGGAGAAGATGAATGGTGCTGTGGTTTTCCGCTTCTTGGAGCTGGATTTAAAGAAGAAACCATGCAATTTGCCGAACATAATATCGACAGCGTAAATAAAAGAGAAGCCAAATATGTGGTTGCGAGCTGTCCCACTTGCTATCATGTATGGAAACATATTTATCCTGAAATTGCGAAAGCACACATGAACAGATATACTTACCCTGCTCCGATTTTATTGGATAAAATCAATTTCAGTGTGTTGCATGAAGTTCAGTTCTTGTATAAGCTTGCGCGTGAAGGAAAATTCAAACTGAATCCTATCAATAAAAAAGTGACTTATCATGATCCGTGTGACCTGGGAAGAAGTTCGGGAGTTTATGATGAGCCAAGGGAATTGATAAAATTGATTCCGGGTGTAGAATTTCTTGAGCTAAAGAACATAAGGGAAAACGCAAAGTGCTGCGGCGGTGGCGGTAACGTCGAAGCGGTAAGCGCACAGCTTTCCGAAGACATAGCAAGAATAAGAGCCCGTGAGATTATCGATTTGGGAGTCGATGTAGTTGTTTCTTCCTGTCAGCAGTGCGTCAGAACAATTGCCGGTGCTTTAAAAAAGGAAAAATCAAAAATAAAAGCAATGGATATTTCGGAGTTGCTTCTTGAAAGCGTTGAAGGCGGGTCAGAATGATAAGGGATAGTTGCGATAAGAAATAGTGAAGTTGTAGGAAAATACTGCTAAAGAATAGGCTGATTAAAAAACAATATCAAGATGACACATAATTTGATATTTAAAAAATGAAGTGGTTTGGTAATTGCTTACGGCATTTCTGCTATTTATATTTATAATATTTAATATTTTCTATATTTTTAAAATGTTTGTCGAAGGTGGCTATATAGGGGATATTATAATATATGATTGTAGCAGCATGAACGGCATCACGGGTATTTATTTCAGAATTTTTAATCATCATTGATTTTGCACTCTCTATTATATTTAAATTTATTGGCAGGATTTCATCTATGATACTGGAAAATTTATCAAATAGTTCTATTCCTTTTTGCAGCAAATTAATTGTCTGGAATCTATATAAGATTTCCTGGAGGACTTCAGCCGATGTTATCCCGTAGATATTAACATTTGAGATGTCCTCAAGTATTTTTACCGATAGTTCTTTGTTCGGATGAGGACTTACAATATTAAAAAAAGTCAGTTAGTGAAAAAACCTGATTTTCATTTAAAGCATTGTATAGTTTTTTATCTTTAGTCCAGATTTTTAACCCATTTTCTTGTGCAAGCACCATTAAAATACTGTCAATCAAACCGATGCCTTTATTTATCAAGTTGTTATCTGCTGAGTAAATACCTGCTTTGATCAATATACCATCTTCGCTTAGCTTAGGAAGACTATCCCAATATTTTAATACTATTTGCTGTTCGTTTTTTGATTTTATGCCTTGGAGTAATTCTCCAAAAACACATTCAACAGCAAAAACTTCCATGTTTTCAAGTTTCTTTTTAAATGGGTAGTAGTATTCTTCATTAAACTTAAGAAATTCTATCCATATCGAAGTGTCGGCAATTATTTTCATTTTCTGTTTATTTCACGAATTTTTTCAGATGAATAGTCAGGGCTGAATTCCAGAGGACTTTCTTTGATGTATTCGTTTAATTCCCTGATACGTTTTAAGTCAACCCATTCTTTAATGGCAGTTTCAAGAGAGTCGGTAAGGGTCTTTCCTCCGGCATATTTTCTAAGTTCTGATATTAATTTATCAGATATTAATGCTGTAATTTTCATAAGACATATAATACGATATCTAATCGTATATTTCAACTGTTATTAATTATGATAAATTCTAAAATTTCACCATAAGAATCTGATCTAAAAATTTTACTTAAGATTCTTAAGTTTCTTCAATCTTCCAGCCATATTTTTAAATTATTTTGACAATAGTCCTTTTATGATCTAAAAACATATCTGTAATAATAATATATACATATAAGATATGGATTTATCCCAGATATGATTTTTAATTTCTTATGGTGAAATTACAGAATATAAATATTCAATGATTGATTTTTTATTTTTTCATATATATCATTATTAATTTAAAGTTAAAATGGTCTTGTTTAAAGATGATACTTGAAGAAAAAAAAGAATATATATTAAATAAGTTGGATAATAAGACCACTAACTTATTCGATAATCAATTACGGTAATAAAAGTAATTTAAAGAATTTGAAAGCTGATTTTCTTTTTTTAAATATTGGTGCAGTATCACTGACTAATGGTTTGACAGATCCGAATTTACAGGAGGCAAGGATAAAAAGAGATATGATCGAAGCTTCTAATAAGGTAATTTTATTAGTAGACAGTTCTAAATTTGGCAAGACAGCGGTATCTTTGGTATGTAACCTAAAAAAATTAGATAAAATTATCACAGACAATGGAATTTCAACAGAGTTTGTAAACAGTTTCAAAAAATTGAACTTGGATGTTATTTATTGATTTTTGTCATTAAAGTTTTTAATTTTTAATTTATTTAAAGAATTATCGGAAGTTCTTGATAATTTAATCAAGTATTTAAAATATGAAGCATTAAATATCATAGTGATTTATGGCAACAAGTGCAGATAAAATTTCAAACATAATAAAAGGTTATATTTCCGAACTTGATATTGAAAAGAAACTTAACAGCTACAAACTTTTCAATCACTGGGAAGAAATTGTGGGAAAAGAGATTGCCAGAAATTCCAAACACAAAAGGCTAAAAGACAAA
>JAQUMQ010000043.1 GCA_028718045.1 Actinomycetota bacterium | reverse complement strand
ATCATTATACCTTCTTGTTGCCTCTGAATCCCCCATATAACTTGTAATCAAAAATACCGTCATTTTATAACGATATTTTTTTAATATCGGAAATGCGACACTGTACATGCTCTGATAACCATCATCAGATGTAATTATGACCGGTTTTGCGGGAAGCTTTGTCCCTTTGGCAAAATGGTTGTACAAGTCATTTAACGTAATGGTTTCATAGCCCATGTTTTTTAAAGTACCGCATAAATAATCAAAAGCACCCGCACTGATTTCATACCTTCCGCTTGGATTATTTTCTATGCCATGAAGACCTATTATCGGAATGCTTGTTGCGATTATCTGAGGTGCCGAGCCAGGATCGATATAACCTTGCTTAACTCCAAATCCGGTACATAAATTTTTGAATTCAGCGGCGTTAACAAAATTCGCCAGTATAAAATTTCTCGAATAACCTTTATTAAGCATGCCGAGCCAGTTCCCAAATCCCGAACTGTCGGGTTCCCTGTTAAAGCATGCCCTAAAAAGCAATGTCACGAAATCTTCATTGCTCTTATTTTTTGCCATAAACTCCGTGCTAAAGAAAAAATCGTATACAAGCTGAGCTCCGGTTATCTTTTTTGACAATATCTTGCTTATGTTTGCATCAAGTCCTGCGCTATCAGGCTCCCTTTCAAGCACTATTCTATACAATCTTGATACAAATTCAGTCGCTTGTGATTTCGTCGCTGCGGATAATGAACCGGTCTGTATGGAAAAAACAAAAGAAAAAATAAAAAGACTAATCAAAATGCATTTTAATATCTTTTTCATTTTACCTTCCATCTTAAAAACTATTTTAATATCTGATTATTTTATTACTTTAAAATCAAAAATAAAGTTTATTTAAAAAAATTTGATAAAATAACTTTCAATGCTTATAAATTACCTACAAAATTTAGTTTTGCACATATAATTTTTTTAAAAATCAAGCAGTTGCAAACACATAGTTTAAATTCAAGGATATGATTGGCATTTTTTCTTTTAAGAAATGGAGCGGGAAACGGGGTTCGAACCCGCGACCTAAAGCTTGGAAGGCTTTCGCTCTAGCCAGCTGAGCTATTCCCGCTCAATGATTAACTATGTTTGATAATACGATAGTTAAAAATCAGCATAAACTTTGCACTAATATTTTATATAAAAAATAAAAATAATCAACAAAAATCGAATTTTCATTCTTCAGAGCCGGAATTTAGTGTGTGGTAAACTATAAATAATGTTTTAGAATATCAATGATGGCATTTGAAAAAACTACTTGCTTCTGATTAAGTCCTGCTTAAAATTTTCTGCGAATTCAAGCTTATATAAGATAGTCATATTTTATAAACAGTGATAATATACAAATAAGAAGATAATTATAAAATTTATAAAAATTGCTATAAATTTTTCCTTTGTTAATAACCGTAGCAATAACGAACAATAAAAAATCTAAAATATGGTTTATTAATATGACAAAGGCCGATAAAAAGAAAAAAAAAGAATATTCTGTTAAAGAAAAGCTTTCAGGAGTTTTTGCTCCCATAGTAACACCCTTCGAAAATGAAGAAATCATATTTAAAGAACTTGGCAACAATATTTTAAAATACAATATGACGGATCTTAAAGGGTATATGCCTTTGGGAAGCAACGGGGAATATCAAGGTCTTACCGAAGAAGAGTCTTTAAAGATTCTTGATGTCGTCCAAAAATACAGATCTGAAGAAAAAATAATTGTTGCAGGTTGCGGAAGAGAGTCGGCAAAAGCATCGGTCGAATTTATAAAAAAAGCAACGTCGATCGGTCTGGATTTTGCTTTTGTTCTTACGCCTCACTATTTTGTAAAAGATATGTCAGATGATGCATTATTTCGATACTTTACATTCATTGCTGACAAATCTCCGATTCCTGTAGTTATATATAATGCCCCTAAATTTGCCTTTGATTTATTGATTTCGCCAGAGCTTATGAGAAGGCTTTCGGTTCATCCGAATATTATTGCCATGAAGAACTCCTCGCTTTTTCCAACTGCCGAATATAAAAAATATATTCCTGAAAATTGTGATTTCTATTTACTTGCAGGCAATGTAAAAACTTTTTATCATGGATTAATCGACGGTGCGATAGGCGCTGTTTTGTCTACGGCAAGTTATTTGCCCGAATATTGCTGTAAACTATATCAGCTTTATATGAACGCAAATTACGATGAAGCGGAAGAAATGCACAAATTCCTAAACGATTTATCCGGTAACACTGTCGGAAAATTCGGAGTACCAGGAGTTAAATTCGGAATGGAACTACGGGGATTTTTTGGCGGCGAACCAAGATTGCCTTTACTTCCCTTAAAAAGTCCGGATAGGAATCAAATAGTCGGCTATTTCGACAACCACGGCATAACCAAATTCGATACTCAAGCTACGTAAAATAATTTTTATTTAAAGCTGCAGAGCCGCGGACTCCTTGCGCTTCGCTATTTGCTGCGCTCATTACGCTTCGCTTCAGTCCGTCCATTCAAATCCTTGGTTTAAATATGCCACCGGCATATTTAAACTCTTAATCACAGCTCTACTTCTTGATTTTAAAGTACTGGTCGGGGTGAGAGGATTTGGTCTTTCGTCTCACCTTCGGTTCGCTGCAGAGCCGCGGACTCCTTGCGCTTCGCTATTTGCTGCGCTCATTACGCTTCGCTTCAGTCCGTCCATTCAAATCCTTGGTTTAAATATGCCACCGGCATATTTAAACTCTTAATCACAGCTCTACTTCTTGATTTTAAAGTACTGGTCGGGGTGAGAGGATTTGAACCTCCGACCCCCTGCTCCCAAAGCAGGTGCGCTAAACCAAGCTGCGCTACACCCCGAAGCCCGAAGTCACAGACAAGAAGTAATGTTATCATATATTTTCAATATTTCAATAAATATATTCCGAGCATACGGAGATATCGATCCGTAATGTTGACAGCAACAAAACGGCATGAATATACATTGGCATTGTTATGAACTTAAAAAAACAAGTATGCAGAATTTAAACGAGATATTTATTATTTTCCAGAAAACATACAAACTTTTTTAAAGCTTTTCCTCTGTGGCTGATTTGATTTTTTTCAACCTCCGTAAGCTGAGCCATGGTTCTGTTAAATCCCTTTGGAATAAATATGCAATCATAACCAAATCCACCTGCCCCTTTTTCTTCAAAACCAATATTTCCTTCACAAATTCCATCAGTCTCAAATAAAAGATTTTTGTGCGGATCCCATAAAACAAGATGACATACAAATTTGGCGGATCTTTCATTTAAGTTTTTTGCACCTGATAAATCTGATAAGAGCTTATCTCTGTTTGATTTGTCTGTTGCATGTTGGCCACTATATCTTGAAGAAAATACGCCAGGCATTCCATTAAGCAAATCCACTTCCAAGCCAGAATCATCAGCCAAGGAAAGTTTGTTGAAAAACTTAGCTACGGTTCTGGCTTTTTTGATGGAATTGTCTTGAAAGCTTAAGCCGTCTTCTATAATTTCCGGAAGTTTTCTAAAATCGCCCAAGGAAAAAAGGTCGACTTTCAAATCTTTTAAATAATACCTTATCTCTTTGATTTTACCTTTATTTTTTGTGGCAACTATCATGCTTGTTTTGTTTTTCATATAATTCATTTATAAATCTTAAAATAAATAAATTATCGTTATTTGCTTACTGTTTTGATTACGGCTTTGCAAATATTAAAAATATATAAATTTGAAAATAGTATCGAATCGACAGTTAAAAACATTAGCTTAAAGTCATTATAATTTTTCAAGCAGAGCTTTCTTTTGAATTGAAAAAATTTTTTCTATCGAATGCACAGAAAGATCAAGCAACTTGTCAAAATCTTCCCTCGAGAAAGCTTTGGACTCTGCAGTCGATTGGACCTCGATAAGATTTCCTTTCGAATTCATGACGACATTCATATCCACTTCTGCGACACTATCTTCTTCAAAGCATAAGTCGGTCATAACCTCTCCATTAACTATTCCTACACTAATGGCTGCCAGAAAATCATTTACCGGCATTTCTGCAATGGTTTTTTTATCTACAAGATGCCTACAGCAATCAAACAAAGCGATATAACCACCGGTTATGGAGGCACATCTTGTTCCTCCGTCCGCTTCGATGACATCGCAGTCTATCCATACGGTACGTTCCCCAAGCTTTTGAAGGTCCACTATTCCTCTCAAAGACCTCCCGATTAGCCTCTGTATCTCGTGAGTTCTGCCTCCGATTCTGCCTACGGTCTGAGGTCTTATTATTCTTACCTGTGCAGATCTTGGTATCATGTCATATTCGGCAGTAACCCAACCCACACCTTTGCCTTTTTGAAACGGAGGAACTTTCTCTTCCACCGTGGCTGTACAAATAACTCTTGTTTTGCCAATCTCTATAAAAACCGAACCTTCAGCATGTGAAATATAATTCCTCGTTATTTTTATAGGCCTTAATTCATCGTTAAGCCTGCCGTCAATTCTAGTATTCATTTTATTTTGCCTTTCGTTAATGAAACTTGAAACTAAACCAATATTTCCAAGTCTACTTTTATTACTTCTTTAATTTTTTCGCCGAGAAACATCCTACCTACACTGAAAAATTTACTAACGTTGCCTGTTTCATAGAATACTCTTTGAGGTTTTTCCTCGCCGTCATTTTCGATATTCAGCTCGGCAAGAGTATTTTTTACATCTCTGGATGTTTCGATTGCCGAATTTATGACTTTTATGCCGCCGTCGCAGCAATCCTTTATATTTCCTTCGATCAACGGAAAATGAGTACAGCCTAAAATCAAAACATCTATATTTTTTTTAAAAAGTGGTTTTAAATAATCGCATATAGTCTTGCTTAACAGGTTTCCTTCCAAAATTCCTTCTTCCACATATTCGACAAGCAAAGGCGACGCTACCGAAAACAACTTTATTTTTTCATCGATATTTTTTATGGCATTATCATATGCTTTGCTCTCAACTGTTCCTTCCGTAGCAATTACTCCAATCCTTTTGTTGAATGTCGCTGCAACTGCCGATCTGGCACCTGGCTCCACCACTCCGATTACGGGTATATCGAACTTGGCTCTAATATCAGGAAGTGCTGAAGCAGTTGCCGTATTGCACGCAACTACAAGCAGCTTGACATTTTGATTATAAAGAAAATTCGCAATACTAATGGCAAATCTTCTTACCTCGCTAAGTTGTCTGGGACCATAGGGGAATCTTGCAGTATCTCCGAAAAAAAGTATATTCTCATTTGGAACTTCGTCGATTATTTCTCTTAAAACGGTAAGCCCGCCAAGCCCTGAGTCAAAAACACCGATAGGTCTATTATCCAATTTATGCTCTCTTAAAGTTATTTGTTAAAATAAAAGCTTAAGTTAATAATTATAATTTAATCACAATTTTTATCAATTAAAAGGCAGCTTAAAAATTCAAGAAGGATAAATATATGAAATCACTTTTTTATCTGACACAAATAATATATCCATCCGCCTTTGTTAAGTTCTTTTTCGTCCGTTGTGCTTATCCCATTTATGGAATAAGCATGAATATTTGAAAATCCCAAGCTCTTTAAACTCTTGATTTGCGATTCGTATGAAGTATATATTATGCTAGCTTTTCCGTTTAATGAATTATCGGCTAAAACCATGAATCCTTTTTTTCTCAAACGGTTTATGCGAAATTTAATATTAAAGCTCTTGTTTTGAATATTAAGCTTAATATTTATAAGTATGGCTTTTAAAAACAATCTTGATTTAATAAAAATATTTTTCAGGCATTTTTTGCGATCAAAAAAATTATATTTGCCAATTAGTTTCTTATAGATATTTTTTGTTTTAAAAAGACCGTATAAGTCTTCCCAATTTATATTATGCGACGAAAAACTGAAATAACCATTATTTTTTAATACTCTTTTAATTTCCTTTAAGGCTGCTTCCCTGTCCTTTATGCCAAAACTGTCAATGCCATTATAGCTAAACAAAACGAAATCAAACATATCGTTACTGAACTTGTCCATATTGCGAACATCCAGTACTTCAAAAATTTTCTTGTTTTTATACTTTTTTCTGCATTGCGCAATCATATTTGGAGCATAATCGGCACCTATGTAACTATTAACCATCGGCAGAAAATACTTTGTAGTTCTTCCTCCGCCGACTCCCATATCGAGCATATTGAATTTCGGAAGAAGGTTTTTTAAGTCTTCGATTATCCGGGCTTCTGCCTTATCAAGATAGTCTCTTCCGGCATAGTCTCGGGAAACCTTCTCATGATTATATATTTTTTTATGATCCATAAATGCAAAGGAATAATAATTAAACAAAAAATAAACCTAAAAATTATAGCTGTTTTTTTTAATAATTATAAGTAAAAAATGATAATTCTTTGATCTTGGGACAAACAAGCTCAACTGATGGCTATCTTTCTTCGGCGATATTTGAATGTCGATAGCCAAAAAATTTTACAAACATGAAACATTTTTATGGTTATAAGTAGTTATCCGGTTGAAATAAAAAAAGTTTTAAAAATATTTTAAGATAGTATAATGTATGTATTGTAAGTATAAACTATTCGTTTTTTTGACTGTCAAACTAAAAACCATCCGATTAGCCAGGCAACGGATGCGACATAAATGATGATTAAAAAAATAAAAACATTAAAAGAAAAATACGGGATAGAAACAGGTTTTTTTGAAAGTGGTTTACCATATACCAAGCTTGGCAATAGACCAAGCATATTGGTCGATTTGGAAGCTTTGTCATTTAAGCATGAACCTGTTTCAAATTTGATGATAAATCAGTTTATAAAATCACATAGGTTACTGGCAGAAAAGTATACCGTGTTTCTCATAGGGCGCAAACCAAATTTGCCACAAAATTATTCGATGGAAAAAATGGCAGAAGATTATGCCGTAACCATCAAAAAAGAATTCGGAAAACCTGTTGACGTAATGGGGATATCGACAGGAGGTCAAATTGCTCAATATCTGGCAGCATTCCATCACGATATGGTCAGAAAACTGGTTATCGTGTCTGCCGCATATAGATTGAGCAAAAAAGGTATCGAACTGGAAAAGCTTTCCGAAGAATTTTTTATGCAAAACAAATATGGTAAATCATTGGCCGTTATGATGGATTTTATACAGCCGCCTGGATTTAAAAGAGATATAGCCAAGTTCTGCATTCGACTGATCAGTAAAAAACTATTGGGAAAAATTGATTATCCAAATGATTTTATATCTGAAATCAAGGCCGACCGTGAAATGAATTTCTTGGATAAGCTAAATATTATTAGAGTACCGACATTGATTTTATGCGGAGAAGACGATATTGCTTATACCGTAGAAGATGTCCGTATCACTGCCGAAGGAATACCGGATTCAAAATTGTTGCTATATAAGGGATACGGGCACAATCTTTCGTTTTCCAATACAGAACAAGTCCAAAAAGATATTTTGGAATTCTTGGAAAAATAACTTCTTATCGTTCCTGTTGTAAAACTGCGAAAACAAACAACAACCTTAGCCATATGAGGTTAATTTTACCTGATAATACCGCATCTAAAACTTTTTTTGGGGGGGGGGTGGCAGATTGCCCTTTGGATATGTTGCATACTCAAATAAGTTAAGTTAGAATAACGTCATAATTAAGTTAGAATAACGTGACAATAATAAAAAACGAGAAAAGAAGTTCCTACCAAAGATAAGAACGAGAAGAGGATTTGATGAAAAGCTTTAAAAAGCTGTAAATTCATTGCTTTTTAATTATATCAATTTATGGGATTGCGGAATCAGTCTTTGTTTTGAGATAGACTGATTTTATTTTATTATGTTAAAAGTATATGCGAAATGTTTTAATGAAAACTTATGACTTAGCAATAATAGGTTCGGGGCCGTCGGGTTTGATGGCTGCACTTACGGCTGCTCGTAAAGGAATATCGGTAGTGCTTTTCGAAAAAAATGAGATTATCGGAAGAAAAATACTGGCAACAGGTAATGGCAGGTGTAATCTTACAAATAAAAATATAAGCGTCATGAGATACCATGGTGCATGCCGCAAATTTATCAGAAGTATTTTAAATAAGTTTGATCAATTTCAAACAATAAAATTTTTTGAATCATTGGGTGTGATATTAAAAGAAGAAGATCGGGGCAGAGTTTTTCCACGCTCAAATCAAGCTTCGACGATCGTTAATGCCTTGAAGCATGCTATAAAAGAATCCGGAGTTAACACGGTAACCGGACTAAAAATAAAATCGGTCGAAAAAAGTACGGAATTCATCATAAAAAATGAAAACAATCAGACATTTAAAGCAAAAAAAGTAATACTTGCAACTGGAGGAAAGGCTGCTTTTCAATTTGGTTCTTCTGGTGACGGCTTTTTTTGGGCAAGTAAATTCGGCCATAATATAGTGCCGGTCTTTGCCGCGCTTGTTCCTGTTGAAACCCGGGAAATATGGGTCAAAGAAGTGAGTGGCATAAAGATGGAAACCAAAATCACAACAAAAGCCGGTAATAAAACCATACATGAAAGCTACGGAGATTGTCTTTTTACAGACTATGGACTATCGGGAACGGCTATAATGACACAGGCAGGAAAAATCGGCCCTTTGTTAGATAATAATTCGGTAAAAATATTTGTCGATCTATATCCGGAAATTACAAAACAGGATTTGATAAAAAAAATCACATATATTTTTAAAAATAGCGGCAGCAAAACATTGGTAAATTCTCTTGCCGGGTTTTTCCCTTTAAAACTTGCTCCTGTTATCCTGCATCTTTCAGATATCTGCCACGATAAAAAAGCATCGGAGACATCAGAAACCGAGAGGCTAAAAATTGTTCGGTGTATTAAGGCAATGAAACTCACGGTAAAAAAATTAAGACCTTTAAAAGAAGCGCAGATCAGCACCGGAGGCATCGACACGGAAGAAGTTGACCGGAATACGTTGGAATCCAAGATTATAAAAGGCCTTTACTTTGCCGGCGAAATTATGGATGTTGACGGAGATTCCGGCGGTTTCAATCTTCAATGGGCTTGGTCATCCGGATTTGTTTCGGGACAAGGAATTTCTCTTTTTTAATAACGGTTTTTGAATGATCATTTAAGAATTGAACATATAGCAATACAATTAATTATTTTCTTTTTCCTTAGTTTTCTTTTAATGTTTACGGAAATTTTTATGATTAAACTTCTTTGTAAAAAAATTTAATTGTTAAATTTACTATTTTATGGTAAATGTATCATAATATAATACTATACGCACCTCTATGGGAATATTC
>JAQUMQ010000042.1 GCA_028718045.1 Actinomycetota bacterium | reverse complement strand
ACTTTGTTAAGTTTGCAAAGGAAAACGAAATAAGGGTAGGTCCGGGAAGAGGCAGCGCTGCGGGCAGCATAGTTTCATATCTTTTGGATATAACAGAAGTCGAGCCCATGAAATACGGATTGCTTTTTGAAAGATTTCTCAACGAAGCAAGAAAAAGCATGCCTGATATAGATATTGATTTTTGTTATGAAAAAAGAAACGATGTGATTCAATACGTCAACAAAAAATATGGTCCGAGAAATGTTGCCCAGCTGATCACTTTTGGAAGAATGGCAGCAAAACAAGCCATAAGAGATGCCGGCAGAGTTCTTGAATTTCCCTATTCCGAAGTTGACAAGATTGCCAAGATGGTCCCGAATGAATTGAATATCACGATAGATTCCTCAATCGAAAGAGTGCCTGAATTAAAAGAAATATACATAAAAGACGGCAAAATAAAAAGGATTCTGGATACGGCAAAATGGCTCGAAGGATTGGTCAGGCAAGACTCGATTCATGCTGCCGGATTAGTGATTTCCTCAGAAGAGTTATACAACTATACTCCGATTCAAAAAGAATCAGGGGAAGATATAGTAACTCAATACGAAATGGAGCATATACAATCGATCGGATTGCTTAAAATGGATTTTTTGGGATTAAAAACACTATCCCTTATTGATAAAACATTATTTTTAATTGAAAAAGTAAAAAAAATTAAAATAAATATAAATATCATAAATATTGATGATAAAAAGACTTTCGATGTGTTAAGCAGAGGAGAATGTCTCGGGGTTTTTCAACTGGAAAGTTCGGGAATGCGCGATCTGGTTTTGAGGATGAAGCCGACTCAATTCGAAGACCTGATAGCTTTGCTTGCATTGTACAGGCCGGGCCCTCTGCAAAGCGGCATGGTAAATGATTATATAGAAAATAAAAATAGTGGCAAAAAAATTAAATATATTCATGCAAGTCTTGAACCAATATTGAAGAGCACATACGGCATGATAATTTACCAGGAACAGGTAATGCAAATAGCATCCGTATTTTCCGGATTTAAAATGTCGGAAGCAGATATTCTCAGAGGCGCGATAAGCAAAAAAAAGAAAGATCTTTTGGAAGAACAACGCATAAAATTCATAAATGGTGCGAATTCTCTGGGAAACGATGTAAAAATCGCAAAGAAACTGTTTGATCTCATCAACCATTTTGCGCAATATGGCTTTAATAAATCCCACAGTGCAGCTTATGCCATGATATCTTATCAAACCGCATACCTTAAAGCCAATTATCCGGTCGAATTTATGGCAGCTCTTTTGAGCATAAGGATGGGAAGCCAGGAAAAAGTTTCCTTATACATTAACGAGTGCAGGAGAATGGGAATTTCGGTGCTGCCTCCTGATATAAATGATAGTTTCAGTGATTTTACCGTTTTTAAAGATTCGATAAGATTTGGTCTTTCTGCAATAAAAAATGTAGGGCTTAATGTTATCGAAGAAATAAGGAAGGAAAGAAAAGAAAACGGAAAATTCAAAGATTTTTATGATTTTTGCTTAAGGATTGACAATAGTGTATTAAATAAAAAAACAATTGAAAGCTTGATAAAAGGCGGGGCTTTCGATTCCTTAAATCACACAAGAAAGTTCCTGCTGGATAATTATAGCCAAATCGTGGAAATAGCACAAAAAATTAAAAAAGACAGAATGGCAGGACAATTCTCGTTATTCGAACTGATTGCAGCCAATGAAGAGCAAAACGGCAATTATACGGATGAATTCATGCAAATAAGAGAATATAAAGAAGAATTTGCACCAAAAGATTTGCTTAATTTTGAAAAAGAAATGCTCGGACTTTATATCAGCAGCCATCCGCTTAATGAATACGAAAGCACTCTTTTAAAATTAACGTCGATCGCGGATTTAGCCGAAAAAGAAGATAGCTCGGTTCAAACAATCGGAGGAATTATTACCAAAATAAAATCGGTTTATACTAAAAAGAACCAGATCATGTATTATGTGGATTTTGAAGATAAGACAGGGAGTCTCGAACTTGTGGTTTTTCCAAATGCCGTGGAAGAATACAGGGATTTATTGGAAGAAGACAAAATATTAAAAGTAACGGGACGGCTTGATAAAAAGGAAATAAGATTGGGCAAAGAAGGTAAAGGATCTGATTTTCAGTCTCAGTTTGATGATACCGACGATAATGTAAGATTTACGGATTCTGATGCAAGAGATGACTCGGATTCCGCATCAAATGAATATACAAACGGAAAAGAAGAGGTTAAAAGAAAGTATGCATTGAAATTGGTTTTACAGAAGTTGGGAATCCTTGAAAAGATTAAGGTTAATGTTAAAGAAAAAGGTTATATTCCGGAAGATGACAAAAGCGAGATCGACATATCTGATTATTCGGAATCGGATTTGAATGATGAAAGCGAAAGGAATAAAATTAACTATATAAAAACAGACAAAGAAAAAATTGTTTTAAAAATAAGGAAGGAATTTTTAACAAATAAATTCATAGATAGGCTGTATGAGACAATAAGCAAGTGCAAAGGAAAAACAAGAATCATAATACATGTGTATTCTATTTCTGAAAATTCAAAAATGTCTGTAGAAAAAAGCTTTTATCTTCCTTCCGATTTTAACGTCGAATATTCTAAAGAATTCGAAGATTTGATTGAAAATGAATTTCAAGGCAATATATTCATAGAATGATAGTTTTAAATATATATTGCCGATAATTTCTGTCGTATTTTATAATTGTTTGCTATCATATTGTTTTTAGCTTGAATTAACGGAAAGCATGAATGATTTTAAAAATAACAGGAAATGTTTGGAAAACAAAAAAATGGATGAAAAAATACCTTCAGGCTTCAGAGACATATTCCCTGTTGAAGCTGAGGAAAGAAACAGCATAAGGTATTCGATAAAAGAAGAGTTTCAGTTGTGGGGATACGGAGAAATAAAAACTCCTGTCGTTGAATTTACAAGAAATATTTCCGCAGGAGTTGGTAAAAATTGGGAAGACAAACTAATTAGTTTTTTTGATGCTGACGGAAGCTTGGTTTCGTTGCGGACTGATATGACGGTACCGATAGCAAGGTTTTCGGGAATGAGAATAAAAAAAGATCAGCTGCCAGTAAGATTTTGTTATTTTGCAAATTCTTTCAGGCGATCGCAAATACAGAAAGGTGAAAAAAGAGAATATAACCAAGCCGGACTCGAGCTAATAGGCTCAGATTCGTATATATGCGATGTTGAAACTCTTTTGATAATAATAAATATTTTAAAAAAGCTGGTTGGCGAAAACTTTATTATTGGCTTGGGGGACGTAAGTTTAGCCGAGGAAATATATTCATGGCTTGATTTGAATAACCAGGAAAGAGAATATGTAAAACATAATTTGATAAAAAAGAATTATGTTGCAATAAAGGAATACATGGATAAAATTGACAGCAAAAAAGCTGCAATATTTTTAAATCTACTCAAACCTGAAAAAAGTATCGAAAAGATTGAAAAAATTTTAAAAGACACAAACAGTGTTAAAGTCTTGCAAAGATTTAATTTTTTGAGGACTATTTATGATATTTTAAAAGACCTTAACCATAGCAACCATATTATAATTGACTTAGGCATACTGAAAGATTTCGAATATTATACGGGGCTGATATTCGAGGCATACTCTTCAAACATAAACGCTATTCTGGGAAGCGGAGGAAGATATGACAATCTGATAAAAAAGTTTGGACTTGATGTCCCCGCAACTGGTTTTGCCCTTGACATAGACATGCTGCATATGTCGATGAAAGAATCAAAACTAAAAATTTTTAATAACAAGATTAAAATCATGCTATATTCCGAGAATGAAAATTATTTAAAATTGCTTAAACTTTCCGAAAACTTAAGAAAGAAAAACATTATTGTCGAACAGATTTTCGAAAAAGGCAAGGATTTAAATTCTTTCGCAAAAGACAGCAGATGCGATTTTCTTGGAATCGTTGATGAAAAATTCGAATTTATATTTATATATAATTTAAGAGATGATAAAAAAACAACAATCAAACCTGAAGATTTAGCTAAATATATAGAAAATGAAACAATCACTTAAAATTGCGATCCCAAAAGGGTATCTTCTTGACAGCACAATAAAGTTGTTGGATAAGGCCGGTTATGATATGTCTTGTTTTTCTGCAGCCAACCGGAAACTTTTTTTGCATTCAAAGACAGATAATATCAAGTATATTTTAACAAGACCGATGGACGTTCCTGTTTATGTGGAAAGCGGTGCATGCGATCTTGGTTTTGCCGGTAAGGATGTTCTTCTTGAAAAGGAAAGTAACGTTTTTGAACTTCTTGATTTAAAAGACGGATTTTGCAGAATAATCATTGCGACGAAAAGTGACTGTGTTGAGAAAGTAAAAAGTCATTACGAGCATTTTGGGTCGATAAAAGTGGCTACGAAATATCCCAATATAACAAGGAAGTATTTTAAAGATAAAGGAATGCAGGTAGAAATAATTAAACTGTACGGTTCTGTGGAGCTTGCTCCCATACTGGGAATTGCAGATGAAATTTTGGACATAACTGCGACAGGAAAGACAATGACGGAAAACAATCTGGTTGAAATGGAAAACGTTGCCGAATCAACAACCAGATTGATTGCAAATGAAGTAAGTTATAGGGTCAAAAATGATATAATAGAAAATTTTATTAACAGTTTAAAAATAATCATGTCTTAAGCCATGGAAAGAAAAGCAAAAATTATAAGAAGAACGAATGAAACGGATATAAGCCTCGAGCTTAATATCGATGGTTCAGGAATTACGGAAATAAAGACTTCCGCAAGCTTCTTCAATCATTTATTGGAAAGTTTTGCAAAACATGGGAATTTCGATCTTAAATTAGTTGCGAAAGGAGATATTGAAACAGGCTTGCATCACTTGATAGAAGATATCGGGATATGTATGGGAAAAGCATTAAACGAAGCTCTTGCGGACAAAAAATCCATAGAAAGGTTCGGTTTTTCGATAATTCCCATGGATGAAACCGAAGTTATCGTTTCCCTTGATTTATGCGGTAGAGCATATCTTAAATATAATGTGGATATGCCTTACGAAATGATTGAAAATATGGAAACAATGATAATCGAAGATTTCTTCAGAGCTTTAACAAGCAACGCATTCATAACTCTACATATAAATAAAGCTTCCGGATTGAATTCTCACCACATAATAGAGGCTGTTTTTAAAGCATTTGCACGCTCATTAAAAATTGCATGTGCTTTAGGAGATAAAGAAGCTGTGCCTTCTACAAAAGGCATACTGTAGAAACTCGTATTTTTAAAGTTAAGGCAAGTAATAATTATGTACGAAAAATATATTGCAATTATTGATTATAATGCTGGTAATATCAAAAGTGTCTCGAATGCGCTTCTTAAAATAGGCGCTCTCGTAAAGGTAACCAATAGCCCGAAAGTTATCAGGAATGCAAGTGCGATCATTCTTCCCGGAGTCGGTGCTTTTGGCAATGCAATAAATAATCTAGAGATCCTTAACTTGTCCGGAGTAATAAAAAGAGAAATAAAAAGAAAACCTTTTTTAGGGATTTGCCTCGGACTTCAATTGTTGTTTGAATACAGTAACGAAAAAGAAAGCAGTGAGGGCTTATGCATATTAAAAGGTTATGTCGATAAAATACCCGAAGGAGTAAAGATACCTCACATAGGCTGGAATCAAGTCAATATAATTAAAAATGACAGCAGGTTGTTTGACGACATTGAAAATAACGCAAATTTTTATTTCGTTCATTCGTATCATGTCAACTGTGAAGATAAATCTATCATAAGCAGCGTAACTGATTACGGGGTCAACTTAACTTCAAGCATTGAAAAGGATAATATTTTTGCAATTCAGTTTCATCCCGAAAAAAGCAGTTCGAAAGGAATAACCATGCTGGAAAATTTCTGGAATTATGTTAAGGAAGAAGGGTAAGCATGGAAGTCATACCAGCAATAGATATCATGAATAAAACATGTGTGAGGTTATATAAAGGCGATTATAATAAAAAAACAAAATATTTCGACAATCCGCTGGAAGTAGCGAAAAAGTGGACAGAGTGCGGAATAAAATGGATACATCTTATAGACCTGGATGGCGCAAGGGAAGGATATCCGAAAAATTTGGATATTGTGTCAAAAATAAAAGACAATAACGATGTTTTGATCGAGTATGGCGGAGGGATAAGGGACGTAAATTCCTTGAATATGGCTTTAAGGTCAGGAGTCGATAAGGTAATAATAGGCACAAAAGCAATAGAAAACCTCGATAACTTTAAATATTTTCACAAAGTCAGCAAAGGCAAAATAATAATCAGTCTTGATTTTGGAAAGGATAATCAGGTTTTTAAAGAAGGATGGCTTGCAGCTTCGAATTTAGACTTGTTTGATTTCGGAAAAAAAATAAAAAGTTTGGGATCCAACGAGATAATAATTACGGATATTTCGAGAGACGGAACTCTTGAAGGTATTAACATCGATACAATAAAAAATTTTATTTTAAGAACAAATTTGAATATTTTTGTTGCAGGTGGTGTGTCAAGCATCAACGATATAAGGAAATTGAAAAATATCGAAGACCTAGGCGTCAAAGGAGTGATAATTGGCAAAGCACTGTATGAAGAAAAAATTGATTTGAAAGAAGCGGTAAAAATAGCAGCTGGATGATTTTTATTTTTATAAAAAACGTGAATTTTGAATTAAATTATAATATTTTTAAACCACGGTTAGGTGAAACATGATTACGAAAAGGATAATACCCTGTCTTGACGTAAATAAGGGAAGGGTCGTTAAGGGGGTAGGTTTTATAAATCTTCGGGATGCGGGAGATCCGGTAGAACTTGCTGCATACTATGACGGGGAAGGTGCGGACGAAATTGTTTTTTTAGATATAACCGCATCGCATGAAAGGAGAAAAACTGTAATCGAGCTGGCAAGCAAAGCGGCAGAAAAGGTTTTTATACCTTATACTATCGGCGGAGGAATAAACAGGGTAGATGACATAAGAGAAATTTTAAAAAAAGGCGCAGACAAAGTATCGGTCAATACCTCTGCGGTGGAGAATCCCAATCTGGTTGAGGAAAGCGCAAACCTTTTTGGCAGTCAATGCGTAGTCGTTGCCATCGATGCTAAGAAGGTTTCCGATTCAAAATGGGAAGTTTATATTCACGGGGGAAGAACTCCCACCGGTAACGATGCAGTAAAGTGGGCAAAACAGGTTGAAAATCTTGGTGCGGGCGAGATTCTTTTAACAAGCATGGATAAGGACGGCACTAAAGATGGTTATGATCTTGAACTTACGCATGCGATTACATCAGCTGTAAACATACCGGTAATTGCTTCTGGAGGGGCAGGCAAATTGGAACACTTAAGAGATGCCATAAAGCTTGCCGGGGCAGATGCGGTTCTTGTTGCTTCCATATTTCATTATGGTGAGTTTACGGTAAGACAGGCAAAAGAATATCTAAAAAAAGAAGGAATTAATATCAGGATTTGATATATTAAAAACAATTTTAATTTATTTTTTTATGTGATTTTGCATCGATATTTTTTAATTATGTGCTTAAATTTTAAAGGAATACAAAAATAATTAATTTCGATGTTTTAAATATATATCAAAATAAGGGAAAATAATGATGGAAATGAATAAAAACAGCAACAATTCATATACTAAAATGGATTCTTTCGAAAAAGTGAAACTGATACCGGTAATTATCCAGGATTTTGAAACTTCGGAAGTTTTAATGCTTGCCTTTATGAATAAAGAGGCTTTGCATAAAAGCCTTGAAACGGGATATACGTGGTTTTATAGCAGGGAAAGAAAGCGATTATGGAATAAAGGCGAAACTTCTGGCAATAAGCAGCAAATTAAGGAAATTCATTATGATTGCGATAAAGATGCTCTTCTTATAAAAGTTATTCAAAGTGGTGTTGCATGCCATACCGGAAATAAAAGCTGCTTTTTTAACGAAATAGCAATTCATTGTTCAAATAAAGAACAATGCTTGGTTGAAAATAGCCTTGATTTTGGAAATTATTTCGGCATTCATGAAAAATCGGAAGAGCAAAACCATGACCCTCTTTTATTTTTAAACGATCTTTATGAAACAGTTAAAGAAAGAGTAAAGGAAAAATCCAAAAATTCGTATACATATAAACTTCACCAAAAAGGCATACAAGAGATTGTTAAAAAAGTGGGCGAAGAAAGTATCGAGATCATTCTGGCAGTTTCAATTCAAGAAAAAAGACAGATCATATATGAAATATCAGACCTTCTGTACCATCTGATCGTTTTGATGTTCGAAAAAGGCATCAGCTTTAAAGAAATAATAGATGAACTTAAATCCCGCCATAAACAATCATCTCAAAAAATTTTATAATAAGGAGAAATATTTGCGGAAACAAATAAGAAAAATAGGAATACTTACAAGCGGCGGAGATGCAAGCGGGATGAATGCAGCAATCAGGGCTGCTGTAAGGTACGCGATATACAAAAAGATCGAAGTTTATGGATATTATGAAGGATTTAAGGGATTAATCGCAAATAATTATAAAGTTCTTACAAATAATTCGGTCGGAGGCATAATAGACAGAGGCGGTACGGTTCTTTTTACCGCAAGATCAGAGGAATTCAAGACGAAGGAAGGCTTGCTTAAAGCAAAAAACAATCTAAAAGAAAATTCGATTGATGCTTTGGTAGTAATTGGAGGCGATGGTTCGTTTAGAGGAGCAAGAGATCTTAGCGAATTCGGAGTAAATGTGGTAGGAATTCCGGCAACTATAGATAATGATATATATGGAACAGACCTTAGTCTTGGTTTCGATACCGCACTTAATGTAATAATAGATCTTGTTTCAAAGATAAGAGATACGGCTTCTTCTCACGAAAGAATTTTCGTTGTTGAGGTTATGGGAAGAAACTCAGGCGAACTTGCAATAAAATCAGGGCTTGCATGCGGATCAGATTATGTTCTTATCCCCGGAATAAAGTTCGATTTGGCTAAAATATCAAGCGAAATCAAAAATCACCGAATAGGTAAAAGACATACTCTCTTAATGGTTGCGGAAGGGGCGGCAAAAGCAGAGGAAGTTGCTTCTTCAATAAAACTTCTTGTAGATCATGAAGTAAGGTTTTCTGTTCTCGGACATATTCAGAGAGGAGGATCGCCTACTGCTGTCGATAGACTGATAGCTGCTCAGTTTGCAAAAAAAGCTATTGATTTTATTATTTCAGGCGGAACAAATGCAATGGTTGCCATACAGAAAAATAAAATCGAAGTGGTTGATTTTAATGAAGTTTTTTCTAAAAATAAGATTATAGATAAAAGTCTATATGATTATGCCCATATTCTTGCCTTATAACGATTTCAAGAAGAGCTTATGGATTGGTGCCGAAGGTCGGGGTCGAACCGACACGAACCTTACGGCCCACTGGATTTTGAGTCCAGCGCGTCTGCCAATTCCGCCACTTCGG
>JAQUMQ010000041.1 GCA_028718045.1 Actinomycetota bacterium | reverse complement strand
TAAGCGTTTCGGGTGTATCGATCAAGATAGCTCTTGGCATTTTTTCGATTTATAACGTTGAAGAACTAAGCAAGATAATTGTAAATGGTCAGTCGGAATTTTTAAAGAGAGCTCCGGGTATAGGTTCAAAGCTAAGCGAAAGAATCATATTGGAATTAAAGGGTAAAATCAGCGAAGAATTAGTTTATTTGGAAGAGTCAATTTCAGGAAGCTCAAAGATGTTTGAGGCAAAAGAGGCTTTAAAAGCTTTGGGTTATTCAAATATCGAAATACAAAAGACACTTGCCAGGATTGACAGAAAATTCATCGATGAAAAGAGCATAGAGGAAATTTTAAAGGCTGCCTTGAAGGAGGTATAGGAGATTATCAGCAAAAAAAACAAAAACGATGAAAAAAATATGACAAATGAAGACGAATTGGATGTAAAGCTTAAAGTAGAAGATATAGAGCTTGAAAAAAGCTTAAGGCCAAGATATATTTCGGAATTCACAGGACAGTCAAAGCTTATCGAAAATCTTTCGATATTCATAGATTCGGCAAAAAAAAGAAATGAACCTCTTGATCATGTATTGTTGTCCGGTCCTCCTGGGTTAGGAAAAACATGCCTTGCCGAGATAATCGCCAATGAAGTTGGCGTAAGTTTTAAAATAACATCTGGACCAGCTATTGAAAGAACAGGTGATTTGGCAGCAATTTTAACTAATTTGGAAAAATTCGATGTGCTATTTATCGATGAAATTCACAGGCTCAATCGTTCCGTCGAAGAAATATTATATCCGGCAATGGAGGATTATAAACTTGATATAATTATCGGCAAGGGCCCGTCCGCAAAATCTATAAGAATAGATATAGCGCCTTTTACAATAATAGGAGCTACTACAAGAACAGGCCTTCTTGCTTCTCCGCTGCGTGATAGATTCGGCGTAAATTTAAGACTTGATTACTATAAAGCTGAAGAGCTTGTAAGAATAATACTGCGTTCTGCCAAAATTTTGGGAATAGAAATAACTTCCGAAGGCGCTCATTCAATCGCAAGAAGAGCAAGAGGAACTCCGAGGATTGCAAATAGATTATTAAAAAGAGTAAGAGATCATGCCATTGCAGGCGGAGACGGTAAAATCAATCTTTCCATAGCAGAGATGGCATTAACGAAAATGGATATAGATTTATTGGGGCTTGATATTATCGATAAGAAAATTTTAGATACGATTGTGAATAAATTCAACGGAGGTCCGGTTGGTGTCGGAACGATCGCGATATCGATAGGAGAAGAAATAAATACTATCGAAGATGTTTATGAACCATATCTGCTGCAAATAGGTTTCGTAAAAAGAACCTCAAAAGGAAGGATTGCAACAGAGTTGGCATACAAGCATATGGGAGTCAAAAAATCTACACAGGTTCAAAATCTTTTTTAAGCTATTCTATGGAATTAAAATTATTTGATTACAAACTGCCTAAAAATTTTATTGCTCAAACGCCTCTTATTCAGCGAGATAAAGCCAAAATGCTTGTTCTTGATAAAAATAACGGCAATATAGCTCACGATATTTTTTGCAATATACTTAATTATGTAAAAAGAAATGACGTAATCGTAATTAACGAATCGAAAGTAATCAATGCTAGAATTTTTGGCAAAAAAGAAATTACGGGAGCTAAGATAGAATGTTTTGTCCTTGAGAAAAACAAAGGCAATGATTTTACAGTTCTTCTTAAGCCTTCAAAAAAATTAAAGGTGAATGATAAGGTATTTATAGACTGCAAGAGTAAGATTTATTTTAAGGTCAAAGAAAAGCTTACGGAAGGAAAAGCTTTAATAAGTTTTAATTGCGTACATGATAAAATATTTGAAAAATATGGTGTAATGCCGCTTCCGCCTTACATAAAAAACAGAAATTTCGATGATGCTTATTATCAAACGGTTTATGCAAAAAAAGAAGGATCGACCGCAGCGCCTACGGCAGGGCTTCATTTCACAACCGAGCTTATAAGAAAACTTAAAGAAAAAGGTGTTAATTTTGCTAAGGTAAATCTGGAGATAGGTCTTGATACGTTTAAACCCATAACCGAAGAAAACGTACTAGAGCATAAAATACATAGCGAAAAATATAGCATTACCGATGGAAATGCCAAAAAGATATTAAAGGCAAAAGACTCGGGCGGAAAAGTAATATCTGTCGGCACGACCACTATGAGAGTTCTGGAAACAGTCATGTCAAAATATGGCAGTTTGAAAAAAAGTAAAAGCAGAACCAGCCTTTATATTTATCCTGGATATAAATTTAAGATTGTTGATATTCTCATAACGAATTTTCATCTTCCAAAATCATCATTGATTGTAATGGTAAGTGCTTTTGCGGGAAGAGAAAATATTCTTGAAGCGTATAAAACCGCAATCGAGAACAATTACAGATTTTTTAGCTTCGGGGATTGCATGTTGATAAAATAGTTTTTTATTTTTAAAAATTTTTTTCAAGGAGTTTGAAAGTATTTTGAATTTTTTTGAAATTTTTAAAAAAGACAATGGCTCAAAAGCAAGGCTTGGCAAAATAATAACGTCCAGAAATACAATATTTACGCCGGTTTTTATGCCTGTCGGAACAAAAGCAACAGTAAAAGCCGTGCTGAACGAACAATTGGAGGAAATGGGTTGCAATATAGTACTTGCAAACCTTTATCATTTATATCTTTCTCCGGGAATTGGTCTAATAAAAAAAGCAGGAGGTCTTCATAAATTTTCTAATTGGCCCAACAGCATTTTGACAGACAGCGGAGGTTTTCAGGTTTTTAGCTTGAGCGGAATAAGAAAGATAATGGAAAAGGGAGTCGAATTTAAATCGGTAATTGATGGTTCGGTGCATTTTTTTACTCCCGAAAAAGTGATACAAATGCAAATGCTTATGGGATCGGATATAATGATGATGCTTGATGAATGCAGCACCTTCGATGCTTCCGATGAAGTTATAAACAATGCCGCAAAAAGGACTTTGAAATGGGCAAAGCTTTCAATAAAAGAATTAAATAAAAGCGATATGAATGCTGATTCAAAATTATTTGGGATAGTTCAGGGAGGGTTTAATAAAGGTTTGAGAAAATATTGTGCGGAAGCTATTTCCGAACTCGATTTTTCTGGAATCGCACTAGGAGGATTGAGTGTCGGCGAAGAAAGAAGCTTAACGGTAGAAATGATAAACCATACGGTAAATTATGTAGATACAAGCAAACCTTTGTATGTTATGGGTCTCGGCGATCCTATCGGAATTTTGGAAGCCATAGACTGCGGGATAGACATGTTTGATTGCGTTCTTCCGACACGGATATCAAGAAACGGAAGCGCATTTACAAGATCTGGCAAGATAAATATAAAAAATGCCAGATTCAGCGATGATTTTTCCCCTATCGATGAAATGTGCATGTGCTATACATGCAGGAATTATTCGAAATCATATATAAAACATTTATATAAAAATAAAGAAATCTTATCAAGTATTTTACTGTCAATACATAATCTGTATTTTCTGTTTGACCTGGTCAGAAATTGCAGGCTGGCAATTGCAAAAAACAACTTCGCTGATTTTAAAAATGAGTTTATAAAAAATTATGAAAATAAGTAAATTTTATTTTTAAAAAACTATGAATATGATGATTAAAAATTAAAAAAATTTACATTCGAATTCTTTTAGTGATTACAATGAACTAAATAATATTTGCAAAATATAAAAATATGTTAATAATAGTTATATTTGCAATACAAATGGTTTAACATAATCATAGATAAACACAAGGTGGATTTTATGAAAAATATTAAAAAAACGAAAACAACAAAGATAGCCATGATCGTGATAATTGCTACTTTAATTACGCTTATCGGAATAGTTTCTTCAGGATGCCAGCTTTTGGCTCCAACCGGAGCAGCGGGAAGTACCACGATTGCTACAAATGCAGACGGAACTCCGGTTCAACAATCATGGTTGGCAAAATATGGAACATGGATATGGCTGGTTATTTTGGTAGTTGCTTTTTATTTCCTTTTGATAAGACCTCAAAGGCAGAAATCGAAAACACAACAGGATTTACTTGGTAATCTTAAAAGAGGCGACGAGATAGTGACTGTCGGCGGAATTTATGGAAGGATAAAAGATATAAGCGGAGAAGCAATAATAGTTACAATTTCAAGTGGTGTCGACATAAAAATAACTAAAAGTGCAATTTCCAGAAAAATAACGCAGGATGTATCTTCGTCTGATGCAGGGAAAAAGTAATTCTATACAAAAAATAATTTCCTTTTAGATTTTGAATATGAAGCAAAACAGGTCAAATATAATAGTACTATGTATTTTCATAATAGTAGTAGGTCTTGCAGTATGGAGTATCATTTCAAATCCCGTAAAGTTGGGTCTTGATCTTAAGGGCGGAACGCAAGTTATATTGAAGGCAACACAACTTCAATCTGCCGAAACAGACGCTTCGGGCAGCAAACAAAGCGGAGGTTCCATAAGTTCGGAAGCTATTGATAAAGCTATGTTTATAATGCTAAACAGAATAGACAAGCTTGGCATTTCCGAACCTCTTATAACCAAAGATTATTCAAGCAATATAGTTGTTCAACTTCCGGGAGTAGACGATCCTGACAAAGCTGTCGAAGTAATAGGGAAAACGGCTCAGCTTGAATTTAGGATAGTGGAAAGTGTCGATTCGAATGGTGAGTTTAAGTTAGGCCCCGCATTGATTACCGGAGATAAACTTTCGAATGCAAAAGCAGGGTATGATAATAACGGAAGAGTGATTGTTCAGTTTAGTTTCAATTCCGAAGGTGCGACACAATTCGAGAAGATAACCTCGGAAAATATAGGAAAACAGCTGGCAATTGTATTGGACGGGGAAGTCAAATCCGCTCCGGTCATAAAGTCGACCATTTCTGGAAGCGGTGTGATCGAAAACATCGGAAGTCTTGAAGAAGCAAAAGAAGTTGCTCTTGTTCTTCAAACGGGCGCACTGCCTGTTAATCTTGAAATTCAAGAGATAAGAACAATAGGTCCGACACTGGGACAGGATTCGCTGCAGCAAAGTATGCTTGCCGGCATTATAGGTTTTGCATTGGTGGCAATTTATATGATAGCCATGTATAGGGGGCTCGGACTGGTTTCTTTACTGGGTCTTACAAGCTACATAACAATATTTTGGGGAGTGATTTCGATACTAAAAACTCCTTTAACTCTTCCCGGAATTGCCGGTATTATTCTGACAATCGGAATTGCTGTGGATGCAAATGTTTTGATATTTGCAAGAATAAGAGAAGAAATGACTAAAGGTAAATCAAAAATTGCATCATTTAGGGAAGGTTTTAAAAATGCTTTGAAAGCTATCATCGATTCGAATGTTACCACTTTAATTACGGCGGCAGCATTATATAGGTTTGGCACAGGCCCCATCAGAGGATTTGCCGTCACGCTGGCTCTTGGAGTTATAATAAGTATGTTTACCGCAATAATTTTAACGAGATCTATATTGTTTTTGATGATTAATTCAAGAATAATGACGCCAAAATTTATAGGTGTCAAAATATCTGACAGTCAAGTACCTAAGACTTTGAAGGAGAAATAGGTTGGCAAAAGAAAAATCATATGCAGTTAACAGAGATAAATCATAT
The DNA here is from genome assembly GCA_028718045.1 of Actinomycetota bacterium. Lineage (GTDB taxonomy): Bacteria > Actinomycetota > Humimicrobiia > Humimicrobiales > Humimicrobiaceae > JAMDDL01. The sequence continues at coordinate 3,991 of JAQUMQ010000041.1, read as the reverse complement.
AAATTTGATTTTGTCGGGAAAAGAAAAATATGGTTTATCGTATCGTCGGTCATAATACTTGCAGGAATCATAATGTTCTCCATCAGAGGTTTTAACTATGGGATAGATTTTCTTGGCGGCAATTTGATGGAAGTAAAATTCAAAAATGAAGTACCCATTGCTGAGCTAAGAAAAGCAATGGAAGAAATAGGATATGGTAAATCCATACTTCAAAGTACGGCACTTGACCAATACATTATAAGAACCGTTCCGATAACGGTCCAAGAGAAAACCAGGATACTCGATAACCTGGATGAAAAAATAGGCATTGAAAGGCCTATTATTCAAGACAGGGACGTGGCTGCGGGTTTTTCGAAACAAATCACAAAATATGCATTGATAGCAGTGGCGATAAGCATTGCGGGGATATTGATTTATATATGGATAAGATTCGAAGTAAGATTTGCAATTGTTTCAATATTCGAATTACTGCACGATCTTTTGATCGTTCTTGGATTTTATGCAATAACATATAGAGAATTCAATACAACTACAATAGCTGTGATACTGACCATACTCGGATATTCTTTAAGTGATACCATAATCATATTTGACAGAGTCCGTGAGGAATTAAGAATAAGCAAGAAAGAAAAATTTTCGGATTTGGTTAATTACTCTATAAACAAAACTCTTGTAAGATCTATAGGAACAGCGGTAACCACGCTTTTCCCGATAATATTGCTGCTTATAGTCGGAAATGAAACATTAAAAGATTTTGCTTTTGGTTTATTCATCGGAATAATATCAGGAAGTTATTCTTCTGTTTTTATAGGTAGTCCGCTTTTGGTGGTTTGGAATAACAGGTTCCAGAAATATAAAAAATAATATGCCAGAAATACCAGAAAACTGGATTTCAGTTAAAAAGAAAGAATATTCTCAATCTTTAGAATCCCTCGTTTTTTTATTAAAGTATTCCGAAGTTGTAATAAAAGTTCTTGTCAACAGGGGTATGGATACTCCTGAGAAAATAAACAATTTTATTAAAGAGCCGCAAGGGAAAGATTTTTACGATCCTTTTCTGTTACCCAATATGGATATTGCCGTTGACAGAATATTGAAAGCCATAAAAAATAATGAAAATATTTTGATTTTTGGAGATTACGACGCAGATGGTATAATCAGCTGTGCTTTGATATATGGATTTTTAAAAAAATTAAGTCTTGACGCAAAGATTCATATACCGGACAGATCCGAAGAAGGCTATGACATAAATGTAAAATTTGTCAAAAAGCTAAAAAAAGAAAGTCCTCAAATATCTCTTATAATATGCGTAGACTGTGGTTCAAACAGCATCGAGGTAAAAAATTATGTGAATAACGAGTTGTACAACCTTGATGTTGTCGTTTGCGATCATCATAAGATCGTAAAAACATATGATGCGGGGAGTACGGATCCCAGCCATTTCATAACAGTAAATCCTCATGATATAAACTCGAGATACCCGTTTAAATACTTAAGCGGCGCAGGTGTGACTTTCAAATTGATAAACGCGGTTCTTATTAAGATGGATAAAAATCTAAAAAAATTATTTGAAAAAGATTATCTTACTAACTTAATCGATATTGTTGCCGTTTCCACTGTTGCAGATTTGATGCCGCTTGTAGATGAAAATAGGATTATAGTCAAATGGGGTCTTAAGATATTAAAAAATACCAAGAATTCCGGAATGAAAAAGTTGATAGAAACCGTTTTGCCCGATAAGAAAAATTTAAACACTTATGACGTAGGCTTTGTCATTGCCCCGAGGCTAAATGCATCCGGCAGAATAGAGAGTGCATCGAAAAGCCTTAGACTTTTGACGTCGGATTCTGCTGAGAACGAAAATCTTGTATTTAAAATCAATGAGTTGAACGACAAAAGAAGAAAAATGCAGGAAGAAATGCTTTCCGAAATTCTCGAAGACAGTAAATATGACTTTAAATATATAATAAATCATCAAAAAATATTTATAGAGAAATCAATAAACTGGAACGAGGGTTTGTTGGGAATAGTAGCTTCTGATCTTGTAAAAAAATTAAATATACCAGTTATATTATTTAAAGAGGACAATAAAAAATATAAAGGATCGGGAAGAAGTATTGAAGAATTTGACTTATTTGAAAATTTAAATAAGATAAATAACTTTTTTGAGAAATTTGGCGGACACAAAATGGCATGCGGAATAACTTTAAACGCTGGAAGCAATCAAGATATAAAAAGCAAGTCAATAAATAAAATAGATAATTATGATTTATTTAAAAGCGAAATGATCAAGATAGCCAGTAAAGAATTGTCGGAATTGAAAACCAATAAGAAATATTATTATGATGCGGAGATTGATTTTGACGATTTGACACCTGATTTGGTAAAGCAATTGAAGTTGCTTGAGCCATTTGGAATAGGAAATACCAAACCTATATTTTTGGTAAGGAATTGCAGAATTACAGATAAAAATTTTTTAAAAAACGGAAAACATGTAAGCTTAAAAATAAAAAACAAAGGATCATACAAAAAGGCTATTTTTTTTAATATAAATGATAAGATTGTTTCAGATATAAACAATATCGATATTAACACACCGGTATCTTTATTATGTAATATTGACGAAAATGTTTACGAGCAGACATCTTATTTACAATTAGTTATTTTGGATTTATTTTATTAAAATATACTTGTAAAGAATGGTTTTATTTATTTTAAATATTTACAAGAGGTTATAATGGTTTTACCTGAAAAGACGGTTGAAAAAACAAATAACGATATCGCACTGCAAAATATGCAAATAGTTGATATCGATAAAAATTATGAAGAACTTATCTCTTCCATAAAATCATACAACCCGGAAGCAAACGAAAATCTTATTCATAAAGCTTATCTGATCGCAAAAAAGTATCATACAAATCAGTTCAGAAAATCAGGCGAGCCGTTTATAATGCATCCTCTCGAAGTAGCTAAGATCCTTGCAAGAATCGAGCTTGATCAAGCGTCGATTATTGCGGCTATTCTTCATGATCTTGTTGAAGATACAGAGTTTACGATCGAAAAAGTAAAAGAAGAATTTGGCGACGAAATAACAAATATCATAAATGGCGTAACAAAACTCGATAAGATTATTTTCCATACAAAAGAGGAAAGACAGGTAGGAAACTTAAGAAAAATGATTATCGCAATGTCGGAAGACATCAGAATAATTATCGTAAAACTTGCCGACAGGCTGCACAATATGAGAACTCTTTCATCGCTAAGTAAAGAAAAGATGCAGCTAAAATCGATCGAAACTCTTGAAGTATATGCCCCCATAGCTCATCGTTTGGGTATTTTTCAGATTAAATCCGAACTTGAAGACTTAAGCTTTAAATATCTTTATCCAAGACAGTATGTAAAAATAAAAAAGATGTTAAGCGAAAAGGTCGAGGAAAGAAAAGAATTAATTGATGAAACGATAGAAACAGTTAAAGAAAAATTGGATGAAGTGGGGATTTATGCCGAAATAAGCGGAAGGGTTAAAAATTATTATAGTATTTACAATAAGCTTACTGTCCAGAATAAAACATTCGAAAATATTTTCGACCTGATTGCGATAAGAATAATCGTAAATGATGTCAAAAGTTGTTATGGAGTGCTTGGAATAATTCATTCCATATGGAAACCCGTACCCGGTAGGTTTAAAGATTATATAGCGAATCCGAAGTTTAATATGTACCAGTCTTTACATACAACGGTCATGGGAAAAAAAGGGGTTCCCGTGGAAATACAGATCAGAACTTTTGAAATGCATAAGATATCCGAATACGGTATTGCCGCACACTATAAATATAAAGAAGGGGATGTAAAGTTAGATGAATTTGATAAAAGAGTTGCTTGGATCAGGCAACTTCTTGATTGGCAGAAAGAACTGAAAAATCCTCAAGATTATATGGAATCTTTAAGGCTTGATTTGTTTGAAGACGAAGTATTTGTTTTTGCCCCGAAA
>JAQUMQ010000040.1 GCA_028718045.1 Actinomycetota bacterium | reverse complement strand
CCTCTTATGAGTTCAAGAATATCGGGATTTTTCTTTTGGGGCATAATGCTGCTTCCCGTGCAAAACTCATCTGCTATTTCTATGAATGAAAACTCGCTTGTGTTATAAATAATCAAATCTTCACAGATCTTACTTAAATGCAACATTACACATGAAAGACTATAAATAAAATCCTGTAAATAATCGCGATTTGATACTTCATCCATGCTGTTTATGCTTTTGTTCTTGAACTTAAGCAACTTACACAAGAAATCCCTGTCTATATTATAACCACTCCCTGTGCATGCTCCGGAACCGAGAGGCATAAAATCACATTCTTCGAAATTATTTATTAGCTTATTTATATCTCTTAAAAATTTCTCAAAAAAAGATAACATATAATGCGAGAACAACACCGGTTGAGCTTTTTGAAGATGGGTATATGCCGGAAAAATAACGTTTATATTTTTTTTTGCAAGTTCGAGTATATTGAATTCAAGCTCGACTAAAACAGCGCAAATATTTACGATTGCATTTTTTAAATAAATTTTTTCATCCAGAACAATCTGATCATTTCTGCTTCTTCCGGTGTGTATCTTGCCTGCAACTTCACCTATTTCTTTTTTAAGCTCGCACTCTATTAAACTGTGGATATCTTCGTATTTATTTTTATCAAGTTTGCTTTCTTTTATTCTGTTTTTTACTTTTACGAGTCCTTCTATAATATTTAATAGTTCGTCTTTCGAAATTATCCCTATCTTTTCAAGTCCGGCAGCATAAGCTGCGGAACCCATAATATCAAACATGTACAAATTCATGTCGGTTTCCAACGAAAATGTAAATCGGTCTGCAAAATCACTGGTATTGCTGCTTATTCTACCCGACCATATTTTATCCATTTTTTCTTCCTTTTTTAGCAAGTATTTCATAAGGATAACCCCATATTTTTATAAAACTCTCGGAAAATTTCGGGTCGAATATATCGCTTTTATCATAGGTCGCAAGATTATAATCATAAGCCGAGTATTCTGATTTTCGTCCAACCACGCTAAAGTTTTTATACCCAAGTTTAATTCTTACAATTCCCGTAACATATTCCTGGCTTTCTTCCACAAATTTCATTAAACTTTTCATCAAAGGCGTTAACCATAAACCATAGTAAATCATTTCAGAAATCTTGCTTTCGATTAAATATTTATAGTGCAACAGCTCTCTGTCCAGAACAAGGCTTTCAAGTTGTTCGTGAGCTTCCAGCAATACTTCGGCTGCCGGAGCTTCGTATATTTCTCTGGATTTAATGCCAATCAGTCTGTTTTCGACCATATCAAGTCTTCCTATCCCATAACCACCTGCCATATTATTCAACTTTAATATTAAATCTGCGGGAAGCATTTTTTCACCATCCAGCGCTACGGGCTCTCCTTTTTCGAAACTTATATCCACATATTGACTTTCATTCTCATTCTTTTTTATTTTTGACCATTTGTATATTTCATCGAGAGGCTCGCTCCAAGGGTCTTCCAGATTTCCGCATTCTATGCTTCTCCCCCATAAATTTTCGTCGATACTATAAATACTTTTTTTCGTAACATTTATTCTTATTTTATTTTTTTTAGCATATTCAATTTCTTCTTCTCTCGAAAGTTTCCATATCCTCATCGGAGCAATTATTTTTATATCAGGATCAAGACTTTTTATACCCACATCAAACCTTACCTGATCATTTCCCTTTGCGGTACATCCGTGTGCAATCATTTTTGCATTTTCCTTATGCGCAAAATTTACGAGTATCTTTGCGATTAGAGGCCTGGCAATCGCAGTAGCAAGAGTATATTTTTTTTCATATCTTGTATTTGCTTTCAGCGAAGGATAGATATAATTTTTTATGAATTCTTCTTTCGCATCAATTATGTATGATTTTGACGCTCCCGTCTCTATTGCCCTATCGTATGCATCTTTTAAATTTTCCGGTTGACCAAGATCAATCAATACAGCTATGACCTCTGTATCATAATTTTCCTGAAGCCATTTGATTGCAACAGTTGTATCAAGGCCCCCTGAATAAGCAAGAATCAATTTTTCAGACATTAAGCTCCCTTTCGTAAATTTAAAAACTTTGTTTCAATTGATAATTTTAAATTTTAATAAAAAAACAAATAACCTGAAAACAACATTTTTAAAAAATAAAATATTAAATATTTTTTAATATATTTATGAGTTTTTTTGCGTTTTTATTATTATCGACAACACAAATTATGGTGTCGTCTCCCGCAACGGTTCCAAGAATCTCATTATAATTCATACTGTCAAATACGGCTGCCACTCCTTGAGCTTCTCCGGGATAAGTTTGCAATACGATAATATTCGCAGCATTTTTTACAGATATTACACTTTCCCTTAATTTAGACACAAACTTATCAAAACTTAAAGGCTTTTTTTCCGTAACGGTATTATTGTCTACTGCATAATATTCTTCCCCTTCAATACTTCTTTTTTTCACAAGCCTTAAATCTCTCAGATCTCTAGATATAGTCGATTGCGTCACATTACATCCCGTATTTTTAAGCTGCTTAAGCAGCATTTCCTGAGAAAATACTTTTTTACTTGTCACTATATTTACTATTTCTTTAAGTCTTTTTGATCTATTCATAAATTTTCATATAAACATGTATATCTAATCTGAATATAAATAAGTTAAAAGCGCTTTTTGGGCATAAAGCCTATTTTTAGCTTGAATCCAAACTATAGAATCCGGACTATCCAGAATTTCTGATGTAATTTCAAGTTCCCTATGTGCCGGCAAACAATGCATTATTTTTGCATTCTTTTTTGCGGCAGATGCGAGATTCCTGTTTATCTGATAAGGTTTGAGGTCATAAATTTTTTGGGTACTTTCTTCGTTACCCATACTTACCCATACATCTGTGTAAATAACATCTGCATCTTTTACCGCAAGCATAGGATCATTTAATATATTTACTTCATTGCCGCTTGATTTTGATTCGGATTTTATATAAGAAATAATATTTTCATCAGGACAATATTTTTCATGACATCCTACTGTAATATTAATACCCAATTTGGTAAAACCTATCAGCAAACTGTTTAAAATATTGTTGGAATCACCCACATATGTAAATTTGAAATCTTTTTTAAACAGCAAATTCATCTCAAAAAGCGTAAACAAATCAGACAATATCTGGCATGGATGGTAAAGATCTGTCAATGCATTGATTACCGCAATGTTGCAATTTGATGCTATCGTTTCGATGTTCTCCTGTTTGAAAGTTCTTACTATTACTCCGTCAAGATATACATCGAATATTTTGGCAGTATCGGCATAGGTTTCACCTCTACCCATTTGCAGGCTTTTACTGTCAAGAACAAGGCAATTTCCGCCCAACTGATTTATTCCTACCTCAAAAGATATTCTTGTACGAGTAGAAGGTTTGTCGAAAAGCAAAGCAATATTTTTATTTTTTAATATTTTGCTGTATTTTTCTTCATTATTTTTAATTTTCTTTGCAAGCTCTATCAAATAAACTATTTCTTCTTTTGAGTAATCTTTTAAAGTTAAAAAATCTTTTTTATTTTTTTTAATTCTTTCCATTTTTATTAAATTCCTTTAACGTTTTGTCTAAAAAATCTATTAGTTTGCTTATATCTTTTTTGTTTATAATCAAAGGAGGAAGAAATCTTATTGTGAAATCCGATATTTTATTTAAAATCAAAAAGTTATCAAGGCCTAGTTTTATGATTTGGTTTGCAACAGAATTTTTAAATTCCATGGCAAGCATAAGACCCATTCCTCTCACTTCTTTAACAATGCCAGGATATTTTTTTTCAATTTTTTCAAGTTCGCTTAGTAATAAATTGCCTATATTTTTTGAGTTTTTTACAACATCGTTTTTCTTAAAATAATTAAGAACGGCAACTCCCGCCGCACACGACGCTGCATTTCCGCCGAAAGTGCTGCCATGTGTGCCCGGAACAAAAGATTTGCTAATATTATTATTCGAAATTATCGCACCAATGGGCATTCCTCCGCCAAGACTTTTTGCTACCACCAGTATGTCGGGAATGATATCATAGCTTTCGTATGCAAAAAGCGTTCCGGTTCTTCCAAAACCTGTTTGTATCTCGTCTATAATAAGCAAGATGTCTTTTTCGGCACATAAATTCTTTAATTCTTTCATGAATGTCTTGTTTGCAACATTTATCCCGCCTTCGCCTTGTATGGGTTCTATTAATATTGCACACGTATTGTCGTTAACGACGGTTTTTACGGAATCGATATCATTGAAAACTGCATACCTGAAACCTTTAAGCAAAGGCTCAAACAATGACTGCTTTTTTTCCTGCGCTGTGGCAGATAAAGCTCCGAAAGTCCTGCCGTGAAACGAATTATAAAAAGAAATAATTTCGTATCTTTCCTTTGCATATTTATCCGTGGAATATTTTCTGGCAAGTTTTAAAGCACCATCGACCGCTTCTGCTCCGCTATTTGCAAAAAACACCTTTTCTCCAAAACCTGTCAAATTACATAAAATTTTCGCCAACTCCACCTGTGGTTTGCTGAAATAAATATTGGATGGTTGTATGATTTTTGATATTTGTTCTTTCAAAGCAGATACTACCGCATCGTTGGTATGACCCACATTCAAACAACCATAACCTGATGTGAAATCGGTATACTTGTTTCCTTCAAAATCCCACAAATATTGCATTTTTGCTTTTTCAAAAACAATTTCCTGTCTTGCATATGTATTCATCAGATACTTCAGCCCTTCATTATAAATATAGCTGGAATTCGTTGACTTGCAGACATCTTTATTGTTTTTATTTTTATCGATATTGTTTTTTTTATCATATAAATTAATCATATTTCACCGTCAATTGAATTATTTGCCATATTATTTACCATATATACTAAAAAATCTTTTACCGTTTTAAACTAAGGTTTTTTGTCTTTTTTAATTATCGTCTACTATCATTGTCCCGATACCTTTATCCGTAAATATCTCAATCAGTATTGAATGTTCTGAATTTCCGTTTAATATATGGGCTCTTTCAACACCGTTTTTCAATGCGCTTATACAAGCATTGACCTTGGGTATCATTCCTTTGCTTATATCTTTGTTTTTAATCAATTCATTGCATCCTTTGGCGGAAATTCTTGAAACAAGTTTTTCCTTTGTTTTTTCGGTAACTTTTATCCCGTCGACATCCGTAAGCAAAACCATCTTTTTTGCACTGAATTTTGAAGCAATATCACAAGCAAAAGTATCGGCATTGACGTTATAAATATTTCCTTTGCTGTCCGAGCCAAGAGTGGCAATAACCGGAAGATAATCGCTGTTTAAAATTTTAAGAAGAAAATCCTTGTTTATGTCAACAATTTCACCTACATATCCTAAATCTATTTCTTTTCCGTCTTTTTTATACGTTTTTTTACGGCATATCACAAAATTTGCATCATTTCCCGAAATGCCGACGGCAATTTTTCCATGTTTGTTTAGCAATGATACGATTTTAGAATTAATTTCACCAAGCAAAACCATTTTAACTATATCGATTGCTTCGTTATTAGTAACACGCATGCCATCGCAAAATTCGACTTTTATATTTTTTTCCTCCATAAGTTTTGTTATCTGCTTTCCTCCGCCATGAACGGCAATGACTTTAATTCCAACATATTTCATTAAAATCAAATCATCCAGTACCTTCATCAAACTTTTGTAGTCTTCCATTATGGCTCCGCCTAATTTTACTACGACAATTTCATTGAAATATTGTTTGATATAAGGAAGAGCTTCCAACAAAACTTGTGCTTTATTTGCATAAATATCATCTAATGCTTTTTCTTTTCCATTGTAATACTCTATTACCACTTTATTCATCATTCTTTCGGCTTTAAAATTTTTATAATTAATTATATATGCTGTTTAATCTTAATCCTTCATCTTCGCGAAAGCCAAACATTATATTCATATTTTGGACTGCTTGTCCGGAAGCGCCTTTTATTATATTGTCTAATGCGCTGAATAATTTTACCGTATATGTTCTTTCATCAAATAAAAAACCTATTTGTATGGTGTTTGTGCCGACCACATCTTTAAGTTTCGGGATGTTATTACCTAAAAATTTAATAAAAATTTCATCATTATATAAATTTTTAAAGCATTCTGAAATATTTTCTTTTACATGGGAAATATCCATATTTTTGTTTAAATTTAGATATATGGTGGTAAATATTCCTCTGTCAAGGGGTAATAGATGCGGAGTAAAGCAAATGCTGTATTTTTCTTTTCCCATCATGTTTATTTCCTGTTCCATTTCGGGAATATGCCTGTGTGCAGTTGCTGAGTAAGCATAAAAATTATCGAACAAATTTAAAAATAAATACTCTTCCTTTAACTTTTTTCCCGCACCGCTTACGCCCGATTTTGAATCTATATTTATTGCATCTATTTTAAAACATCCTTTTTTTAATATTGGCGCGAGCGCAAGTAAAACTGACGTCGGATAGCAACCGGGGTTTGCGATACAAAATGCATTTTTTATTTTTTGTCTGTTTAATTCGCTTAGTCCATATATAAACTCAGGCAAAATATCTTTAAAAATATGAATTTTACCATACCATTTCTCGTATACTTTGACATCTTTAATCCTAAAATCAGCTCCCAAGTCTATGATCTTTCCTTTATAGCTGTCCTTTATGCCGGCGACATAAATCATTGATTCTCCCGGCGGAAGGCATAAAAAAATTAAATCTATATCGTTTAATTCTTCTTTTTTTAGTTCGTCAATAAAAATTTTTTCAAGATTGTTTTTTAGGCTTAAAGTTATCGGAAAAACTTCTTTTAATTTTTTTCCCGAATAACTTCTTGATGTGATATATTTTAATTCGACCTTATCGTGGCCATCCAATATTTTTATTAATTCCAATCCTGTATAACCCGATGCTCCAATTATTGCTGTTTTTATTTTTTCACTCATTTTAAACCTTTGTAGACATTTATTTTAAGAATTAATATCGCATATTATACATAAATAATACATATTATGCAATTTTTATAAAAAATTAATTATTTCTGCCGTATATGTTTTTTCGGCATACCGTATTTAACCATTTCATATCTTCACGGATCATAACCATAATTAATCTTTGCGTTATATCGACATCCGCCGTCACCGCTATTGCCATATTAATATTGTCTATCAAAATATTGATATCGATTTTGTTTGTTTTTATAATAAAAAGCTAAAATATTTCATGGAAAAGTAAAAAAGAATGTATTTTAAAAGCCATTTAGCATATTATAATTGTTAATAAAATCAAAAAAGACGCAAACTTAATTTTTTTACATGAATTTTCATTCAAAGATTTAAATTGGTTAAAAGACAAACACGGATAGTCAGCTAACAATTATGCCTAAGTAATGTATTTATGGAAAAATTAAAAGCATGGTATTTAAGAAATAAAGCATTTATTTTCGGCGTAACGGCTGCTTTTGTGCCTTTTTTATTTTATATTATTACCCTTGAAAGAAAACTTGTTGGCGGAGATACTTCATGGTATGCTGTCGAACTTCCCCAAATGATGCTCCTTCCACCTACAGGTTACCCTATCTTTTCAATGATAGGAAAACTTTTTTCAATGATACCGATAGGACCATTAGCGTTAAGACTTAATCTCATATCTGCTGTTTTTAGCTTTCTTACAGTATTGTTTTTATTCATGTCCATCAATAAAATTTTAAAAAATGAAATTTTAAGCTTGATTGCTTCTTTCTCTTTTGCTTTTGTTTACCCTTTTTGGTTTTATGCAAACAGACTCGAATTTGATACGCTTAACAGTTTTTATATTTCAATTTTAATTTTTGCAATCCTTAAATACCAGGAAAATTCAATAAGAAAAAATCTTTATTTTTGTTTTATATGTCTTGGGTTTTTTCTTACAAACCATCCTATTGCATTTTTTATAATGCCATTTTTTTTGATTTTAATAATAATCATCAAGCCAGAAATTTTCAAAAGTTTTAAATCGATACTTTTCAGCATTTTGCTTTTTATTTTCCCTCTGCTTTCTTATTCTTATATCTATATAAGATCCATCCAAGGCTACGGAAAAATCAACACACTTTTAAAATTTATATATTTTGTCACGGGAAGAGAAGAAACCGGTGCAACTTTTGGAGGTAGTTTCGGAGATAAACACCTGTCTGGAATGCTGGAAGTAGTGATTGACTACCTCAAGCTGATAAAGGAAAGTTATGGAATTGTTTTGATAGTTATTGCTGTCATCGGATTTATTATTTTATTTAAAAAAAATTGGAAATTCGCTTTGTTTTCGTTTTTGGCTATATTGGGTAACTTATTTATAACAACTCAATACCTTGATTGGGCAGTACTTAACTACACTTTAAACATAATGCTGATTATGTCTTTTTATATAGGATGTGGATTCTTGTTTTTTTGGGAATTGTTCAAAATAATTTTCCATAAGCTTTATAAGAACAAGAATATTTCCAAAAAATACATAATAGCTAAAAATATCTCATTTATAATTTTAATTTTATTATTTGCTACCCAGCCTATAATCCTAATTGCAAAAAATTATGAAAAATGCAACTTTAAAACTCCCAGAGGTATTTATTCTTTCTGGGACAGTGCTTATAAATCAATGGATAAAAACGCAAAGCTTTATGCTTACAGTGCTTCGGTAAATATAGCGGTTTTCATAGGAAAATACGAACAAAGTGAAAAAAACACCCAGTTGATAGGAAATAATGAAAACGAATATACTTACGAGAATATAATAAGTCAGATCGAAAACGGTATTCCCGTTTATTTCGTTGGAAATGATAAAGCAATAAATCAAATTTTTGTCACGGAAAAAATCGGTAAGCCTTATTATTGGGATAGATACAATGAAGAACTTCAATTATACAAAATAACCAAAAGTGCACCAAAAGTAGTTATAGAAAGTTTTATCAAGAATGAAGATTTTAAATTTGGCAAGGACATAATAATAGAATACAAAATCAATAATAACAGCAATAGTCAGCTAAAGATAGATTCGATTGAATTAAAATTACCGAAAGAATTAAAATTTTACGGAGTGCTAAAAGATGGATATATTAAACAAGATCCCGGTATAAGCCGAGGTAAATACATGTGGGTCAGCGACGATTATGTCATTCAATCCGAAAGTAATATAAATTTGATAATAAAATTAATGCCCATAAAAAGAGGTAATTTCGATATCGAATTAAGGCTTACAACAGGCGGAGTATATTTTAACGCAAAAAATTTATCATTTCAGATCGATTAAAAATATTTCATGAAATAATTTTATGCAGAACTTAAAATTATACATAGTGGTACCTGCTTATAATGAGCACAAACTAATAACCAGTGTCATAAAGGATCTTCTTGAACATGGTTATAAAAATATTATTGTAGTTGATGACGGCTCCTCCGATAAAACATCCGATATAGTAAAAAAATATGACATTGACCTGGTAAGACATCCCGTAAACATGGGGCCTGGAGCAGCGATAAAAACAGGTATCGATTACGCTTTAATTAAAAATGCAGATATAATCGTAACTTTTGATGCTGACGGCCAGCATCTTGCAAGAGACATTGCAAATCTTATCGAACCGATAATCG
>JAQUMQ010000039.1 GCA_028718045.1 Actinomycetota bacterium | reverse complement strand
AGATTTTAAAGGCACTTTAATCATTAATATGAATAATTTGAGCTTGCTGCTTAGTTTTTCAGTCATAATTATTTTATTTAAAACAATTTTATTCCAAATAGCTCGGCGCTAAATCTGTGTCAGCGAAGATAATTAAAATTAATAAAATAAAACATAGCTGCCATTTGACTTATACCTTATGGTATCGTCTATACTTCTGAATTCTATGCTATTTAAAATTGTGTCAGCTTGAAAATTGATAGGGTCAAGCCTTATGCTTTCCAGTTTGGAAACATCATCTATTTTTACGTAAAAGTTATTGTGACCTTTGATTACCTTTATTTTTTCCGAATCCTGCTCATTATAAGACTTGCCTTTCCACTTATAAAAAACCTGTGCTTCGCCATTGTTTTCGGATCCAACATTAAAACCTATAACCAATGACTTCTCGTTAAGCTTTCCGTAATCAAAAATTATCTCGAATCCGGGATCATCGTTATTTGCTTTTAATGTAATCAAACCTTTCGATTCCGTCAACTCATTGCCGTTGCTTGCGATAATGAAGTCTTCGTAATTATTTTCATCAATGATAAACAACAATTCTTTGGATAATTTTTTGGAAAGCGGAGTAATTTTTTGTTCCAAAAAAGCTTCCGAATTTTTATTGACAAGAATTCCGTCAATATTATTTTTTTGAATTATATCGCTTATTTTTTCCCTTTCCCAGCTTTCTTTTGAAATATAAATCAATTTATTTTCAAACTTATTACCAAATAATAAATAAACCGCATCTCCTTCTCTTAATATCAGCCCTAATTTATATTTATCTCCAAAAGTTGAATAAGCTAAATCCTGTCCGTCTTTTATAAAATTAGGGTTTCTATCATCATATTCAACTTTGAAATCAAATTTGGAAAGATTTATATAATCAGCTTTAAATAAAGGAGAAAATGAAGCAGCTATTAAAAGAATTACAAATATCCAGGATATAATATCAAATAAATATTTTAGTTTGATACATTTTATGAATTCAAGATTAATTGCAAACGTTGCGATGCTAAAAAGAGCAAAGCTGATCAGCAGTCTTCCCGAAAACGGCTGCCATCTGAATATAAATATAAAACACAAAAAGAAAGAAAGACCAATCAAATATAATTTCAGAGAATCTTTATATTTTTGAATTAATTCCTTACCCTTTTTCCATATCTTCAACGCTAAAAATAAAAAAATACCATAAAAAAAAGAAGGCAGAACAAAGAAGAAAAACAAAGGGCCAAAATATGACTCATCATAATTTAGTTTTACCGGTGAATATGCAAAAAGAGCGCCGGGATAAGTAGTCCTCGAGGAATCCACAGCCAAGCCTATTTTACTATGCAAGTTACTATTCATCTCTATGATCTGTTTCCCTATAGTTCCATGGTCAACAAAATAATACTGGTAAAAAGATGAAAGATGCCGGAAGATGTTTGAAATAAAAGTTTTTAAATCCGGATTAGATATACTCATAACACCTGTATAATCTTTTGGGCTAAAAATATTTCCATAATCGATATAGTTTTGGATAAAATGATAAGATGCAAAAATAAGAATGCCTAACATTGAAAATAATAAGAGATAGCCGATTTTGATAAATTTAATTTTGTTATTCCTATTGATTAAAAAAATAAATAAAGCAATTCCCGGAATAAATATATAAGAACTTCCCTTTAAGCTTATCATAAAACCCAACGTTAAGCCTGTGACAGCCAAATATCGGTAATCCAGTTTGTCATTTTGTAAAGACTTTAACATAAATATAACCGATAAAACTGCAAACACTGCTAGAATAAGGTCGTTTTGTGTTGAAGTAGCTTCTAAAATTACAATATCAAAGCTTATAAACAATAAAGCAGATATCAAAGAAACAATTTTGCTAAGATTAATTAATCTTAAAAGCTTATAAAGAGCAATTAAAATTACAATCAATGCAATCCATTGGCTTATAAAAGCAATATTGTCAGAGCCGGTAAATAAAATTATCCAAAGTAATCCAATTTCTGCATTTACCGGATTTAAATTTTGTATTTCAGCCCAAGTAGTATAATTATTTATGGTTCCATTTTGAATCCAAAATCCCACTCTTGCCAAATGATAAGTCAGTGAATCATAATTGCCAGGTCTGGTAATTACACCAATAAAAAAAGTAGTTCCCAAGATAACAATTATCCAAATAATTATAATTATCTTTAATATCCTATTTAACTCTAATTCACGGAAAAAATTAAAAAATAATTTTGGGATTTTTTTAAAACTAATTCTTATATTTATTTTTTTAAAAAACAGAAATATTAAACAAACCAAGAGAGAAATGGAGTGAAAAACTATTAAAGGGATTAAACCAATAATTTTAAAAAAGGATAAAAACTCTATGGCAATAACAATCTGAAACCAATTAAATAAAAATATTAAAAGAATTCTTTCTAAAACATCTTTAATATTCAAAAATTTTATTAAAAAAAACGAGATAAAAGAAATCGCAAAAAAAGGGATTAGAATTTTTAAAAAACTGAATAATAATTCTAATTTATAATCAAGCATGCTGCGTTTCCTTATTTAATCCTTCTAACCTTTTTTTAAGCTTATCCCTGCTCACCCTTAATCTGATCATTGCTTTTAATGTTTTAGGAGCATTACTGAAAGGCATTTTGGTTTTTCCGTATTTCCTGATGCCAAAATCTATCGGTATCTCTGCTACCTTAATTCCAATCGTCATCGCTTGATAAAGAAGCTGGGTTGTATAATAAAATCCGGAAGATATTATATGAAAGTCAACCTTTTTTAAAACATTTTCAACATCTACCAGTTTTAATCCTGAACTCGCATCAGTAATAATATTTATATGTGGAAAAAATAAAATTATTCTTGTAAAAAGGCCTCCATATTTTGAAAGTACCCTTCTATATAATCCCAATTCCTTAGGAAACTTGCCGCCATTAGAAAAACGAGTGCCAATTACATAAAAGTAACCTTCATCATACTTTTTTATTAAATCAAATATATATTCAGGATTATGCTGAAAGTCTGCATCCATCTTTATAATGGCATCTGCATTCATTTTTTCTATTGCATAGTCTATGCCTCTATTAAATGCTGAACCTAATCCTTGTTTTTCTCCAATAGATATTTCCAGGTTTTTATAATTTTTCATCTTGTCATAAACAATGTCTTTGGTCCCATCCGGAGAATTGTCATCGACAACTAAAATAAACATACTGTAATTATCAATTTTTGGGAAAATATCATTTTCAAGCACCTCGATCATTTCTCCGATATTTTCATGTTCATTATATGTTGGCAGAATAACTACTATATTTTTCATCCTATCCATTCCTCATGCCAAAGGGCAAAATTTAATAAATACCATACATTGTTGGCATTATGTTTATGCGCTCCAGTCTTTTTTAGCAGCATGTCTAGGTATTTGCCATCGAAATAACCGGTATCATCCGCAAACTTCAGAAGTTTCCTGCTGGCAAACTCTCCCAGCTCTTTAAAGAACCACTCGTATATCGGAACTCCGAAGCCTTGCTTCTTCCTATCGATAAGTTCGTCGGGAATGATCCCTCTTACCGCTTTTTTAAATATATGTTTCAATTCATAATTTTTCGCTTTAAC
Organism: Actinomycetota bacterium; assembly: GCA_028718045.1. GTDB lineage: Bacteria > Actinomycetota > Humimicrobiia > Humimicrobiales > Humimicrobiaceae > JAMDDL01. Next base: position 6,038 of record JAQUMQ010000039.1, on the reverse strand, counting down.
GGACTGTGGCACGGACATTGCAAGTTCCACGAATTTATGATCCAAAAACGGTACCCTTGTTTCGAGAGACACTGCCATGCTCATTTTATCCACTCTCATCAGCAGAAGTTCCGGCAACCTTAAATTCAAATCCAGGTAACTCATCCATGCCAACGGTGTTTTTTCCCATGACTTTTCCATAAATCTGTCATGTATTGGTTTTATGGCTTCATAGGAACTATAATTTTTGAAATCCTTTTTAAACCTATCAGATAATAATGCTTTCTTGCCGTTATCAAAAAAAGCTTCTATGCCGCCCCAAAAGATAGGCTTTTTTTCTGTTGCCCTTTTCAGCCACTCATAATACGACTTATATTTCTTTCCTCCAAGCTCCAGCGCAAAAAGCCCGGATTTTTTTATGAAATTAATTCTAAACCTGTCACTGATCGTTGCCAGCTTCAACATAACCGCCCACGATGGGTAACCCATAAAAAGTTCATCGCTTCCTTCACCGACCTGGCATACGATTACTCCGTTATCCCTTGCAAGCTTTGATACAGCATATACGGGATAGCAAACAAAATCCGCTATCGGTTCATCCTGGTGGAAAATCAATGTTTTAAGAAAATGCATGAAATCATCCATGTTTAAAATTTTCGTGTGATGTTTTGCATTGATTTTTTCAGCCATAAGCTTTGCGTAATCAAATTCATTTGCATAAGTCTTGTTTTCGCCTTCGTATCCAATCGTAAAAGTCTTTACTCTTTCTTTAAGGCCTTCCGAAAACAAAGCAGCATTTGTGCTTGAATCTATTCCGCCTGACAAAAATATTCCGACCGGAACATCGCTTACTTTTCTGTACTTCACGGCTACTCTTAATTCCTCCAGAAGCCTGCTTGCTATCTCATCTTCCGAAACACCTATAAGGGGTTCGGCATTATCAAAAACATCCCAATATCTGTTTACGTTGATGTTGCCGTTTCCCGAAATCTTTAAATAGCACCCCGAGGTAAGCTTATATATTCCTTTAAACATCGTATTTGGAGCAGGCACAGTCAAAAACGAAAGAAAATGATAAAAACCTTCCATATTCACTTCCCTTTTTATGGAAGGGTCCTCAAGAATTGCCTTGATTTCCGAAGCAAAAATGAATCTGCCATTGTTCACGGTGTAATAAACAGGTTTTATGCCTATTCTGTCCCTTGCAATCCACAACTCTTTTTTTACGTCATCCCATATCGCAAACGCAAACATGCCTCTGAATTTATAAACGCAGTCAATTCCCCATTCTTCAAAAGCATGCAATATAACTTCGGTATCGCTATGATCCGTTTTGAACTTATGACCGGACTTTTCAAGTTCGGTTCTTATCTCAGGATGATTGTATATGGCTCCGTTAAAAACGATCCATTGCGTAAGATCTTCGTTTGACATTGGTTGGGATGCAGATTTTGATGTATCTATTATGGACAGCCTTCTATGTCCAAGACCGGTAAAACCATCGGCAGAAATCCACAAGCCATAATCATCGGGACCTCTATGAGCCATTATGTCACGCATCTTGACAAGCAGGTTTTCGTTTATTTGCTCCGATTTTAAAAAGTTATATACGCCAACGATACCACACATTTAAAAGTCCTTTGAGTTTTGCGTTTACAATAGATATTTATATTAAATGCCAGCTTAATTTATCAACAATGCAAATAAATTTTTGTTAAATAAATCAAATGCCGCCTTGCTTTAAATCCTGTAATATCTTATTTTAGCTTTTTCGACCTCGTTCCGATCATAAAAATTTCTTGTATCAAAGATATTTTTATTTCTCATTTTTTGCGCTATAAAATCCAAGCTTGTCTTTTTAAAAACATCATGTGCCGCAAAAAGCAAAAGCAAATCGGCGCCATTTAAAGAATCCTCGAGACTGCTTAACTTACCATTGTAATTTGTGACAATAGGATCATGAACGGAAACTTCGAATCCTTTTTTCAAAAGCTCGTTTATGATCGCCAGAGCAGGGCTTTCTCTGGTATCACCTACATTTTCCTTGTAGGATATTCCGAAAACCGCAATTTTGGGATCCTTGATGCCATTTACGATCATTGCCGCTTTATCGGAGATAATAAACGGCCTTGAATTGTTTATGCCCCTGCACTTTTCAATCAATGTATCTTTTTTCTTGATATTTTCGATGATAAACCATGGATCTATCGCTATGCAATGCCCTCCGACTCCGGGACCGGGATTTAGTATATTGACGCGCGGATGCATATTTGCAAACTTAACTACATCCCAGATATTTATATCATATTCACCGCAAATATCTGCGAGTTCATTTGCAAACGCAATATTTATATCTCTGTATGTATTTTCAGCAAGCTTTACGAATTCCGAAGTTTCAAGAGTAGTCGTATAAATATTGCCTTTCACAAAACTCTTATACACATCTTTCGCAAGCTCGGCAGATTTCTCGTTTATCCCGCCTATCACTCTGTTATTATTGACAAGTTCATATATTATTTTGCCTGGCAATACTCTTTCCGGACAGAACGCAAGATTAAAATCGGTTCCGGCAACCAGTTTGGTGTTTTTTTCTATGATGCTTCCGACTATATTCCTTGTGGTTCCCGGAGGTGAAGTCGACTCGAGAATGACAAGATTTTCTTTTGAAACGAAATCCTTTATCATCTCGGCAGCACTTATTACATAGCTTAAATCTGCCTTATTGTCCTTTCCTAAAGGTGTCGGAACTGCAATAATATATACGTCGCTTTTTTTAACGTGCCTTGAAACTTTCAGCTTGCCCTCTTTGAATGCTTTAAGAAAAACTTTTTCAAGTTCCGGCTCTTCTATATGAAGCTTCCCTGAGCTAAGACTGCTGACAATCCCGTCATTGACATCGATACCCACAACTTCATAACCATTGTTAGCCATCATACAAGCAGTAGGAAGACCGATATAACCCATTCCCAATATGCAGATAGTTTTCATTTCTTTATATCTCCCGTCTATGAAGGTGCACTTAAATAATTTTTGATACTTAAATAAATTTCGATATTATTTCATATAATTTTTAATATTACAAAAAAAGACAGATAAAATCCTTACAAAAAGTGTCAGTCTTTAATTTTTTTGTTTTCCTTGACCAAATCATTAAATATTTTCCGGTATTGAATCACTATTTTCTCTCTTATTTTTGATTCTTCGAATAAATCAAGCAAAAGATCATAATTTAATTCTTCGGCTTTATCCACAAGGTTATCATCAGTTAAAGCTCTTCTTATTGCGCTCTCGACGATTTCGGGATCTTCCGCAGGAACATATATAAAATTTTTCCCGTCAACCGCCCATTCTTCCGCACACGAAGTGTTCGACTGAATCGGGAAAGAACCCATAGACATCGCCTCGATCAAAGACGTGCTTATGGCATCAGTTATCGATAATCCTATCGAAATCCTTGATAAGCTGTGATATTTCAGTATGTCTTCATGGCTTGCCTCATTCCCGGCAATCTTTATCGAAATTCCATACTTCTTTTCCATCAGTTCTGCCTTTATCATAACCTCATTGGAGTCAACGCTGTATAAGATGATTTTATAATTTTTAACGATATCCATGCATCTTTCGATAGCCCTTAATGCAACAAGCGCTCTTCCTGCCCACCCCTGATATCCTTTCACCATTATATTCTCTCTTTTAGAAGGTTTGATGCCGGATTTAAGTAAGTCAATCTTCTTAAAATCAATCCCTCCTGAGTTTGGGATCACCGATAAAAATTTTCCCTTAAATCCAAAATCACTGGCATATTGCAAGTCTCTTTTGCATTCCGACGAATAATAATCGCAGCTTTCAAGAACTTTTCTTATCCTGTTCTTGTTATAATCGATATTTCCGAATAAATCTATCTCGCTGCCGTAATTTGTCACTATCCACTTTGGAAATTTCACTCCTTTTTTCTCCAACACTTCTTTTGCTTTAAGAGTCAAATATCCTGCTTCTTGTATGTGAAGCGAGTGTATGATGTCAGGCTTTATTTTACTTATAACATTGCTTAATTTTTTTATCCTGTATTTCGGAAAGAGTTTTTTAAAAATAGCCCTTAACAAAACGGGGTTGGGAACATCCTTCGAAATCGGAGAGTTCTGTGAAAATTTGGTTACCGTTGTTTTTTTCGATTTATGTTTGTTTATCAAATATTGAGCAAGCTTGGATCTATGAAATTTAACATTCTTGCCTTTCAGCAACGGATTTAATCCCACAAAGTTTTCGGTAGGAAATATATGGATCTCCCAATCTTCATTAATAATATTGTTGATCCACCTTGCGGAATGGATGCTGTCGGACATCATTACAAATAATATTTTCATTTGTTTATATCTTTATTCATATCTTTTTTGTAATTTACGAAAGGCAAATTTATTATAAGCGACTTCAAAATAATCTTTAAGCCAAAAAACTCCTTTTTGATGATGGTCCAGAAATACTTTCTTATAATTTTTGCTACTTCCGATCTAGTCTTTTTGTTAAGCTGATAGGCGATTCCTTCTCTGTTAAAAGATGCTATGGTAAATGACACCAAGTCAACATTGACATTTTGAGAAAAAAATCTCAGCCAGATTTCATAATCCATCGCAATAACATAGCTTTCGCTAAAATTGCCGTATTTTTCAAACAGCTTTTTTTTGACTATCGTGGAAGGATGAGGAATCCAGCTTAACAAGGGAGGCCACAAACCCCACATGGGAGGTTTTTTTTCCAAAATCATTCCGGACTTCATATCTTTGGTTTCAAAAATCACAGCATCTGCGCTGCTGCCTGCCAAAAATCTCACAAACAGTTCGCAATCCAGATTCTTATCGACGCAATCACCGCCATTTAAAAACCAAAGCCAATCGGCATCGGAAACAGCAATGCCATAATTAAACGCACAAGAAATACCTTTTGGCTCCTGCCGGAAATATTTGACATTTTGTTCCGAAAGCGATAATTTGCGAACTTCGTTACCGATCTCGGTTTTGCTTGAATCCACTACTATTTGACTTATGCCAAACTTCTCCCTAAGCAACCTCGTGCTTTCGATATTTAACGTAAAACCTTTTAAATCATCTTTTGTAATTGTAATTATATCAAGCTTATAATCCATGTCCGGTAAAATTTCCTTTTCATTGCGATGCTTATTAAAAATAAATTATCTTGTCAACAATAAATTATTCCTTATGAAATTATCTTTTATGATAAACAAAAAACCTATATTAAAACATTAAAACCTGAAAATATTCATTAAAATTTTATCAACCAACTTAACAGGAAAAGAAAGATGGTTTAGCTGTGTTTTTTTCAGCCAGAAGTGAACCATTTTCTGAAATATGCTTCTCGGATCACGAAATTCATCAGACTGTTTTTCGGAATAATTCCAATTCTTTGCAATTTCTTTCCAGTCGAAATCCCATATTGCTTCTTTGGAAAAAAAATTTGTGCCATATTCGTCAAAATATTTTATAACTTTTTTATCCCAATAATAAAAATCATTCTTGATAACCGTTTTTATATCAATGCCATACCTGCGATAATTTTCAAACCATTCTTCCGGTATTTTATGCATATCGCACTTTTTAACGGAGTACATATGATGATAATTCCTGTATATCGAAATAGCGCTTTGAGGTCTGTTTATCCTTTCCCAGCATTGATACCAATTATGTTTGCTTATCATTCTTTTCCAGTCGGTAAACTGGTAATGCATGATTTTAACATTTTTTAAGTTTATTTTTAAAGAATTCTTGGGACAAATATTGCGGTATGTATGGATCTTTTCGGCTATGTACGGACTGCCGTCATCAAAAAAAGCAAGCGGGATCATGTTCGGACCATTCCAATAATGAGTCATGTCCGGGCAAATGTTCACAAAATTTGCCATAAAAACCGTTCCCGGAACACTTTCGCAAAATTGCTCCAGTTCTCCTTCCGCCAATATATGAGGTGTGAGTATTTCGTCAGCATCGACAGCAAAAATCAACTTGGCACCACTTATTTTTCTTGCTTGGTCAATCAAAATCTGCCTT
>JAQUMQ010000038.1 GCA_028718045.1 Actinomycetota bacterium | reverse complement strand
AAACAACATCTATGGGAATATGAGGCGCGGCATGAACGGAATCAACGAAAATCATTGCACCATGTTTATGAGCAAGTTTAGACAATCTTCTCACGTCATGTATGGTCCCAGTAGCGTTGGAAGCTAAACCGACTGCCACTATTTTTGTTTTATCATCAATCAACTTCTCTGCCATATCGTAATCAAGGGTGCAATCATCTTTATTAAACTCGATATATTTAATTATGGCACCTTTTTTTTCAAGATAACGCCCTGCATCTATATTTCCGTTATGAGCAGTTCTGTCAAGTACTACCTCATCTCCAGGCTCGATTTCCTTAGAAATTGACCAGGCAAGATTGAACGTTAAAGTTGTCATATTGGATCCTAAAATTATTTCTTTCCAGCTCGGAGCATTTAAAAAATCTGCCATACTTTTTCTTACATTTATAAGCATTTTATCAGTTGTTATGCTTGTATCAAAGTAACCGCCGTAATTTCCGTTATCATTGACCATATATGTTATCATTGCATCAATTACAGACTGTGGTATCTGAGTACCTCCGGCACCATCAAGATATACTCTTTTTTTTCTACCAAATTCTTTGATTAAAGCAGGAAAATGCTTTCTCAAAGGCGACAAATCTATTGTACTCATAAAATCCTCCGCTACAAAAATATTTATTAAATTGTGACTACTGTTCTAACAGACCTAATGAAAGAGCCGGCTACCTTGAATTGCAAAACAGTCAACTTTACATTAATTAATTCTCATTAAATCTAATATATTTACATAATTGTAAATCTTTTATATACAAATGTAAATATATTTTACAAAATTGTAAATAGAGGGATAATACATTAACTAAACACTGAAATAAGAAAGGTATCTATTGTATATATGTTTGATTTTCAAAAATTTTGAAGATATGTTTATGACATAAAAACAAAATCATTTTAAGCTAAATTGTCATATTAATTTAAAATCTTTTATAAGCATAATAAGCATATTATTTAATTTTTCTATAAAAAAAATAAAATTATATAAACAGCAATACCCAATAGGACCCAAAAAACGATGCTTAGAAATAATTCCAACCTATAGTATTGGCCTCCTGCTATTTTTTTTTCCATCAAGGAAATCTCATAATTATCTAATTGTTGTATTTTATCTGCATTGAAGGCATCGATATCTCTCATTTCTTTTGCTATCTCTCTTTTTACTTTTTTTATTACTTTCCAAATTATTATCCTAGTAAAAATTAGTAAAACAAATACTATTAATAATATAATATAATTTTTCATAATATGATTATTAAAAACGTCTATTATGTATGCCTATATTTAAACCAATTCATGATTGAAAAATACGATCTTATTTTAACAAAGTCTTCTCATGCCAAAATAATGTTAATCAATTTCTATTATATGTTGTTCTCCCCAAGTCATCTGAGCTTCTTTTAAGTCGTTATAATCCCAGCTTTCTTTACCGTGCTCAACCTGAGACAACATATTCGAATATTTAAAATCTCTCTTAATTTCTTCTAAATTAAGCCACCAATTACCACAAATTGCATCAACAAATGAAGGTCCGTAAGGTGATATGATGCTAAAACTATGTGTATAGCCAATTATTCCCGGTATTGTCATTTTTCCATCTTTATCTAATGCCATAGTTGCATGTAAATAATACCAATCTTTTATTTGTTTTAAGTTCATATTTTGTTTACGTTTTAAGCCGCCAAATAATCTAATTAATCCCTTGCTTTTCGGAATCTCAGTAGTAAGCCCTGTCATTTTTACCATGTAACCTTCTTCCCATATCCCTTGAAAGTATTGCGGATGATATAAATAATCTTTATCCATTTGAGCAATTTCTTTTTGCCATATCTCAGAATAATACGCATTTCTCAAATCACCTATACTTTCAAACCACATTTCCTCAAAACCATCAAATGGCTTGGGCGGTCCAAATGTTTCTTCCTCGGTAAAGACTACTGTATAAAGTTTTAGTCCTGGTAATTTTTTAATCCTTTGGGCGTGTTCGAACCACCATTTTTTTAAATTTTCTTTACCCATGCCTACAGGACATTTTAAAGTTATTAGCTGCTTATAACCATTCTTAATATATAAATCATACATTTTACAGCTTTCTTGTTATTAAATTTGTTTCTTGTTTTTAGCTTTAAATTTTCAAATATATAATTTTAGAATATTATTAAAAACATGACATCGTTCATTTTAACAATGTACCTGCAATATAATTTATTGTATTGCAGGTACATTGTTTTATAGTCTCATATAATTAAATATTATATTATCTGTTAAAACTTTTTTACTTTATCTCTTGCCATGTTAGCCAATCTAATTTGCAGTTATGTTCAAATTCCCAGTTCCAGTTTTGTATTTCTTCTCTTATCGCTATTACATCATTTGTTTCAACTATATAGCCAACTGGTGGATCTTCTAACAATATTTTCCCAACTTTTCCCAACATAGCTTCTCGTTCAGCTTCATCTGTTATCAGACTGCCATCCTCGACTAATTTGTCGAACTCAGTATTATCCCAATTACCATAATTTTCGAAATGATTGACACCATACCATTGCAGTAAGGGCATGAACGGTTCAGCAGACCAAGTTGTTGTGGGGTATACAAACATTTGAAGCTCTCTATTTCTTAGCTGAGAATCATATACACCGGATGGTGCTTTTTGTAAATCTATTTTTATTCCAATTTTTTCCAGACTTTCTTTTATAAGCAGACATGTAGTTTCATAAGTTGGATAAGAAGCATCATAAAACATAACTACATCAAAACCTTCAGCGTATTGTGTTTCTGACAACAGTTGTTTTGCTTTATCCAAATCATAAGCAAAAGGCCATTCGCTCTCTTTTGTTACACCTCCGCCAACCATTTTTGGAACGACCGTCGTCATAGGTTTTGCAAAGCCATAATATGCTAATTTAGAAATATCGTCTCTTGGAATAGCACAATTTATTGCTTGAATTACCTTTGGATCTTTAAAGGCAGGGACCAATTCTCTGTTCATCCAAAGCATAAGAAATGCCGGACCCGTTACATCGACTATTCTGACACCTTCGGTTCCTTTAAGCTCCGCCATTTCTCTTTGGGTAAGACCCGCAGCAATATCTATTGTGCCTTCTTTTAGCGCAGCTATTCTATTAGCATTCTCAGGTATAACCTTATAAATTACCTTTGTAAATTGTGCTGGCTTATTTCCCCAATAATTTGGATTAGCTTCGAGTATAATTTGCTGCCCTGCTGTCCATTCGGTAATATAATAAGGTCCGAATCCTCCTCCATTAACCCCTATCCATTCCGAGGCCCATGGATCTTCATCTGTGACATGTTTTAAGGCTTCGGTTGAATCCCATGGTGCACACCATAAATTGGCATTCATTAACTCCCACCTATCAATTGGATACTTAATTTTATTTTGTGCTATTTGATAAGTATAATCATCAATTATTTTAAAATCACCTAGATTTTGAGTTAATTCAACACCTGTGCATTGAAGTGCAAATAATCCGATTGCTTTTAAAGCTGCATTTCTTTTATAAGTCCACTCAAAATCTTTTGAAGTGAGTTCATTACCATATGCACTTTTAGTACCTTTTTTTATCTTTACGGTAATAACACGAGAGTCTGGATCCAATTCATAACTTTCAAACATCCATGGCATACCCTTTTCAGATTCATCCTCATACTTAATTTTGTAACCATCTTCTAAAGTCATTTCAGTATATTTTCTTTCCGTACCACCATCATATACTGCATCTATTATTTCAAATGTTTGAGGATCTCCCTCGATATCAATATCGATACCAGAAGGCGTATTTGATATACCAATAACCAAAACGGTCTTTTCGGCACTTGTGTCGCTTGCACCACCTGTCGTTTCCGCTACAGCTTTATCTGTTGCAGTGGTTTCTCCCGAACTTGTTTCAGCAACTTCGCTTTTGTCCTCACAACCCATCAACATCAGCGACATCGTCATAGACACCACTAATATAATAATCAAAAAACTATAAAATTTTTTCACTTTAATCCTCCATTAATATTGAAAATTTTATAAAACTATTTTTATTCTTTCTCACCTCTCTTATACCTTATATTATTAAATCCCCAAAATTTTATTTTTTAAGCATCACCTCCTTATACCTAAGAGATTGACTTCTGCGCAGATTATTTTGTTTTATCTTCTGTATCCAAGTTCAACTCTTTTTAATGGATCTATCAAATCAGTTAAAACTTGACCTAGCATAGAAAAACCAAATACTGTTACCCCCATAAAAATTCCAGGAAATAATGCTGTCCACCATTGGCCTGTGATCATTTGTGCTGCCCCGGCGGAAATCATTAAACCCCATTCTGGTGTAGGTACCTGAACACCAGCTCCAACAAAACTAATTCCTGCAGTAAACAAAATACCAAAACCCATTGACATTGAAAGCAAAGCTATAACTTGATTAATGGAATTCGGTAATATTTCCTTAAAAGCTATTTTCGCTTCTGTAATTCCCTGTGCTCTTGCTGCTTCGACAAAAAGTTTATCTCTTAATGCAAGTGTTTCTGTTCTTGCTAATCTTATATTTGTAGGTATATTACCAATAGCAATCAAAAATATGATATTAAACGGACCAGCTCCAAATCCCGCAACTAATAGTAAGCCTAATATAATAAGAGGGAATGCTTGAATTACATCTATTATTCTAAGAATGACAGTTGCAATAAATCCAAAAATACCACCTTTCCCATCAAAATAACCAACAAACACTCCAACAGGTCCACCTATGATCATAGCTATCAAACCACCGATAAATGCTATAAATAAATCTATCCTATATGCTGCTATGACTCTAGAAAATATATCCATGCCATTAAGGTCAGTTCCGAACCAATGATTTATCGATGGCGCTAATAGTTGTTCCTTTACGGACAAAGCTACTGGAGAATAAGGCACGATATAAGGACCTACTGCTACAAAAAAAATTGAAATCAAAACAATTATTAATCCAAAAAATTGTAATTTATTTTTTTTCAAGTAAAAAAACATGAAATTATTTCTCATATGCCAGACCTTTCGCTAAGCTAAACATAGTAAATCTAATCCATAAAATTTTTATCTGTTTTTTATTTATCCTAATTTTTCAATTCGAGGATCAACCAAAAAATAAATTATATCTACCAGAACATAGATAACTATATTGATTACTGCAGCAATAAGAACTACACCCTGTATAGCAGTATAATCCGTATTGGTCACTGACTGTACAGCATACTGCCCTATTCCGCCCCAGCTAAATACATTTTCAACAAGCACCGCACCTCCGATAAGAAAACCAAACATAAGAGCTGTCATTGTAACAGTTGCCGGATAAGTACCTCTTTTGACATAGTTTGATATTTGTTTTGGTGGAAGGGCGCATACTTTAGCAAAATTAATATAATCAGACTTCTGTATAGATGTTGCCGAAACAAGAGACACCTTCATAATCCCGGATCCATATACAAATATAAGAACAAATACTGGCAAAATTAACATTTTTATATGAGCAATAAAAGCTGGCCAATTAGCTGTTACTAAGCTGTCTAGAAGAACCATCCCCGTTATTTTAGTTGTACTTATGCCTATAGGTAATTGACCGACAGGAGCAGGCAACCAGCCTAATTTTGAAAAAAATACTAAAATTAATATTAGCCCCAACCAAAAATCTGGGAAGCAGCCTGCAGTTAAGCCATAAAAAAATAGTGATTTACCAGCTATATTTTTAACAACACCTTTACCTTCTGCAATAGATTTTAAAGCTATGGGCAATAAAATCAGTAAAGTTATGGTAAGAGAGATAACGATTAATTCTAAAGTTGCCGGCAATCTTGAAGCAATGTCTTTTATAACTTCATTTCCTGTGTACCATGATTTTCCAAAATCTCCATGAAAAACATTTTTAAGATAAACCCAAAACTGTTGATAAATAGGACCGGTTAATCCCATTTTTTTTCTGATGATCTCCACACCTTCCGGTGAGACAAGTGTACCTGCCATAAGTCTTGCAGGATCACCAGGAACAAGCCTTACTAATGTAAATATTACAACAAGCACTCCCAGAAATTGGGGTACCACATAAACAATTCTTTTTCCCAGATATTTTAAGAATTTCAATTATTTTTCCTCTCTCTATTTATTTCCCCATAAAATAGCACTTTATTTATTTCAAAGTTTGGTTTCAAAACAAGCAACTTTATGATTTTGTTCCAATTCTTTAAGCATAGGCAACTCGCGGGAACAATGCTCTTTTGCCATAGGACAACGTTGATACAAATTACATCTATCACTTGGTAAGTTAACCGGACTTGGAACCTCACCTATCAACTGGAAATTAGGTTTTTCCTGATCAGGGTCGGGAAATAAAGTTGCTGCAAATAAAGCTCTGGTATATGGATGAAGAGGGTTATTGAAAACCAGCTCTGTCGGACCTTCTTCAACTATTCTTCCAAGATACATAACACATATTCTATGGCTAAGTTGAGCAATAACAACTAAATCGTGAGATATAAATAAATAAGATACTCCTGTCTCTTTTTGCAGCCTTTTCAAAAGAAGAATTGTTTCTGCCCTGAATCGTATATCAAGAAGCGATGTCGGTTCATCTAATATGATTAATTTAGGTTTTGTCGCAATTGCTCTTGCTATTCCTATTCTTTGTTGTTCTCCTTGCGTAAGTTGGATGGGATATTTATCAAAGTAAGTTTCATCAAGTTCAACCATCTCCAATACTTCTTTTACTCTTTCTAAGCGCTCATATTTGTTTAATCTATTTTCGCTTATAAGAGGCGCCTCTATTATTTGCCTTACAACTTTCCTAGGATTTAAAGCATCGTAAGGTTCCTGAAATACTATCGTTGCCTGAGGTCTAAAATCTCTAAATGCTTTTTCTTTTAATTTAGTAACATTTTTACCAAGTAAAATAATTTCTCCAGACGAGGGCTCGATTAAGCGTATTATGCATCTTCCGATAGTGGTTTTACCGCATCCACTTTCTCCGACCAAGCCCAAGGTTTCGTTAGAGTCAATCTTAAAACTTACATTATTTATTGCATGTACTCTTAAACCTTTCTTTTTAAGTGGGAAAAATTTATACAAATTTTCAACCCTTAAAACTTCCATTTATACTAGACCTCCAATCCATGACATCTGACCATATGATTAGGTCCAATTAACACCTCTGGCGGGTCAATTGAACTACATTCATCTTTTACAATATTGCACCTGCTGTAAAAACGACACCCTTGCTGGGTTCTAACTTCTATTATTTTTTTATTTTTAGACATTCCCAGGTCTTTTCCTAAATTTTTACCTCTTGAAGAAAATGCTGCCTCTAATAAATAATTACTATACGGGTGCTTTGCAGATTTAAAAAAAGTTCTCTTATCGGAAAGCTCCACTAACTGACCGTTACATATAACACCGACCTTATCGCAATAATTTGCAACTATTCCCAAATCTCTTGTTGCTATTACTGCGCTTGATTTCATTTTCTTTATAAAGCCGTGAAGTAAATCAAGCACCTGTTTTTGAATCGTTACATCAAGACCCATAGTTGGTTCATCTGCAAGCAATAATTTAGGAGAAAGGAACAAAGCTATTGCAATTATAACTCTTTGTGCCATACCACCACTTAAAGCTTGAGGAAGATTATCATAGTTCCTCTCAGCTGCAGGCATATTAACTTTTTTTAAAGTATTTATTGCTATCTCTTTAGCAGACTCTTTCGAAACTTTTTCGTGAGCCATTACGATGTTTGAAAACTGATGGCCTATAGGCATTATTGGGTTCAATCTATCTCTTGCATTAGGTGGTATGAAGGCTATCCCTCTACCCCATATGCTTCGCATGCTGTCCTCATCTTTATCAAGAAGATTTATGCTTTTCTGATTAAAATTAAAAAGCAATGTCTTAGCATCAGTCCATAGAGGATTTTTAAGATTTCTACCAACAGAATTGATTAGTATGCTTTTGCCCGAACCAGTTTCTCCTACTAATCCCAGTATGTCTTCGCTATTAATGGTTAAGTTGATATTATTTAAAATCTTGGTTGGATTCTTGTCTTTAAGCTCAGGGAAGTATGTATTTAAAGATTCTGCAATTAAAACTTTATTACTCATTTCTTTACTACCCATATTTTTATGCCTTCCTAATTAATAAAGATTTGCTAATTAATTAAATTAACTAAGTTTAAGAAAATAAGGTTTTTAAAAATTGATAATTTTTAAATTTTTGTATGATATTATTATGTTCAAATTCTTCATCAAAAATTTTAAATCTCAGCAGATATATAACCCTATTCAGTTTCATAGTTTGTTTGGTAATTACTATAAAAAAACTAGATAAACAAAGGAAATATATCAAAATAAAACCATAAAGTCGTAATGTCGGTTATTGATATTTACATATTTGTAAATGTTATAAAAACAATTATAAATAATATTTACAAATTTGTAAATATTATTTGAAAATAAATTTTTTATTTTCTTCAATTGCATCTTAGATGTATTTTCCAATCCTGTAACCATCATGTATGGCATTTTTTAGCCTTTGCGGTTTTAGGCAATCACCAATAATATGGGTATGTAAATCAAGATGGCTAAATTTAGTTAACTCATGATCCGGTACTCGAAAACCCGTAGCAATTACCACAAAATCTGTTTCGATATCTTCATATATGGCATTTTTTGTTATAATACTTATATGATCATCCTTTATTTCCATTACTGTACTTTCAAGACAGATATGAACCCCCTCATCAATCAACATTTTTTCAAGGATTACACTGTTATACTTTATTTCTTTATTCATTAATTCATTTAGAATCTCAATTAAAACAACTTTTTTGCTGCCTCTTCTTTTTAAAAACAAAGCAGTCTCACATCCTACATCACCGCCTCCAATAACAGCAATATTCTTGCCAATAAACTTTTCGGGATTGCTTAAAGCATAAATTGCATCAAAAACATTTATTCTGTCAATTCCAGGTATCGCAGGATGAATCGGGATTGCCCCAATCGCTAAGATTAGTACGTCAGGAACTCTTCTGGTAATTATTTCCTTGGTCATTACGATATTTTTAAAAACTTCGGTGCCAGATTTATATAGTTCATTTTCGAGATAATTAAGTAAATCTTTAAATTCATATTTAAATTCGGGAACACTGGCAGGTACAAGTTTACCTCCAATTTTTTTTTCTTTTTCAAATAAAGTCACCTTGTGACCACGTTTAGCAGCAGTAACGGCAGCTGATATTCCTGCAGGTCCTCCACCAACTACGATGACTTCTTTCGGTTCTTTTATTTTGGTTATATCGTTTTTAGCAAATATGTCCGGATTGACCGAACATTTAATTAATTTATCTTTTAAAGCGACTTCATTATGGCATACAAGACAACGGATACATGGTCTTATTGACTCAGATAATCTAGCTTTATGACTCCATAAATTATCAGCAATAAAAGCTCTGCCTACGGCTATAATATCAGCTTTATTTTCGGCAATTATCTCATCTGCTTCATTTGGTTTTAATATCCCACCTACAGTTATTATGGGAGTTCCTGGAAGATGTTTTTTTATTTTTTCTGATATATTTGTAAGCGTGTTTCTTGGTTGGTATAGATTTGGCATA
>JAQUMQ010000037.1 GCA_028718045.1 Actinomycetota bacterium | reverse complement strand
GGCACATATTCGTTTGAAGAAGATCCGATTGCCGGCTATACGCTTGGCACTCCTTCTCCTGACTCTGTTACGATTGATGCCGCAAATGCCGGCAGTACGGTTGAAGTAACCTGTACGAATACCAAAATTACAGGAATTGTCAAACTTACGAAGATAGGCCTCGACGAAGGTGTCGTAGCTAAATTCACACTATACAACAGCTCGGACGAACCTCTCGGCGAAAAAACGATCACGGGTGTTGCACCCGGTAATCCTGATCCATTTGTTACTTGGGACGATGTTCCTTACGGAAGTGGATATTATATAAAAGAAACAGATACACCAGACGGTTACATAAAAATGGATGACATAACCGACATCGACATCGCAGAACAAGATCAGATAATCGAAAAATCTGCTGAAAACATAAAATATTCTTCAATTGGGGATTATGTATGGAATGATATGAACAACAATGGCATTCAAGATGCCGGCGAGCCTCCACTGGCAAATATAACTGTAACATTGGTAGGTACTTCCGGAACAATCGGAACACAAACTATGTCGACAGATGCTAACGGATTATACTTATTCAAAAATTTGTTGCAGGGAACTTATACGGTTACCGTAGATACCGCAGATCCGGATTTACCGGCCGGTTTTATTTTGACTACGACCGGCAGCTATTTGGTTAATTTGGCTGCAGGCGAGAATTACCTGACCGCCGACTTCGGCTTTTATCTTCCTTCTGTTCCTACAACAACGATAACAACGACAACCATTACCGTAGCAGGTTTGGTCGAAGAGCCGGTAGAAGAACCGGCTGAAAGAGTAATAGAGGTTCTTGGAATACAAGTACTGCCATTTACCGGTCTGAATCTCGATTTATTGACATATGCCGGAATCGCAACGGTATTGGGTGGATTGGTTATTATAATAGTGTTGGTGAGCAAAAGAAGCAGGAAACAAAAAGAACAAAAGTAGCCGTATGTGTATGATATGCAGCATTAGAAAATATTTTTAAATAATAAAATAACCCCTTTAAAGGGGTTATTTTATTTATATATTTGAATTTATTGCTATATCTGGTAAATTAATTTAAATCATATTATTTTGAATTTTTAAGGTGTAAATTTAAATTGCTTGGTGAAGAACGAAGAGAATATATTTTAAACCTGATCAATAAAACAGGCAGTGTCAATGCAATAGATATTGCAAAAACTCTTGATATCTCCGAAACAACCATAAGGCGGGATTTAAACAAGCTTGCAAAAAAGGGGCTTATTAAAAGAGCTTACGGTGGAGCGATAAATATTAATTCTGTCGGCCATGAATTAAAATTCGAAGTTCAGAGAGAAAAATTTATTGTCGAAAAGAAAAAGATCGCTCTTGCTGCGGCAGGATTTGTAGAAGACGGAGATGTGATATTAATAGAAGCCGGAACAACAGGTTATCAAACTGCATTAAATATTAAAAATAAAAAGCAACTAACGGTAATTACCAATAGTTGCGATATAGCAGCCCTTATGGGCAAAAGCAATCCAAATTACAATATAATTTTAAGCGGTGGCATTTTAAGCACTTTTACTCATTCGTTAGTCGGTCCCATTGCTGATTGGGCATTTAATAATATTAACGTAGACAAAGCTTTTATCGGAATATCAGGAATTGACATCAAAAAGGGCATAACTTCCGTGGATTTGGCAGAAGCTCAAACCAAAAAGAATATAATGAACAGCGCCAAGAAAGTCATCGCACTATGCGACCATTCAAAAGTCGGACATATAGCTATGAATTTCGTCGCTCCCATAAAGTCAATCAATGTGTTTATAACTGATAGTGAGACAAATGACGTTTTTTTGGAAAAATTAAGGCAATTAGGAATAATAGTTGTCATAAAATAATACATGTCTTTGTTTAATATAAAATATTGCGCTTAAATCCCGATTTCTTTTAAAAAGGTTCTTTTATATTTAGAGCTTTTTTATTATTATAATTCAATTAGGAAAGCCTGTTTATCATAAAATATGTTTATGTGCAGTTATAAATCCTGCATGATATACAACAATCGATAAAACATATTTTATGATAAATTGATTATTAATATTTTGATTAGACTTGGAGTTAAGATGACTGAAAAATGTGCAGAATGCGGAAAAGATCTTCCGGAAAATTGCGAATCGAGCTATTGTCCCAAATGCGATGCATTGCTTGATAAAAAATTCGACTTAATCGAGACGAACCTTATCGTTTACAAAGATATCTCAGATGCTGAGATTGCCATACTTAAAAAATTCGATAAAGAAGATATCATAGATCTATATTTAAGACTGTATGAAAGTTTTAAGGAAGACGATGATTTTAACGAGTATGAATGTGCAATATTAAATAAAATTCAAAATGTTTTTGGTCTTACCGAAAAAGAAATCGGAAGCGACAAAATAGTTAAGTTTGACAAATCCAAAATAGCAAAAAAGAACAAGTCGCTTGAATGCATAAAATGCAACAAACCGGTTTTAAAAGAAGACTTTGTTTATTGCCCTTATTGCGGAATCAAGTTGTATTAGCAGATCGCGCCAGATTAATGGGTTTTATTCAATAGTCTGCATTATAAAATCTTTAACCTGCATCATAAAATCGTTAGCCGATCATCATATATTTTAATATAATAATCGGCTAATCTCAAAATATTAAAATGGTTTAAAAATCGACTTGCCGCTGATTAAACTACTGCCATTTTAAACTTCCACAGGTATATCAACCCATCTTTTTTGCTCATCGGAAATTACGGTTGCCTCTATTACTTCCTGAACTTTGTATCCCGCATACATGTCTGCTGCCGGTTTTGTATTTTCTGCAACATTTTTAATCAGTTCGTAAGCATTTCCCATGTGATATCTTATCCATGCGACTCCGAATTTGGGACCCGGAAAAGAAACTGCAGGTTTAGGATATCTCTGTACCGTTTCGATTGACTTAAATCCTCTCATACCACCGATAGGACTTTCCTTGTCTCTAGTATCGTAAACTTCAAGAAAGTTTGGTTGCATGGTGTTAAATCTTATGGTGCCTTTTTCTCCGTTGATTTCCACCCTTATTTCATCATTTGCACCGGTAGACACTTTTGATGCCTCCATCGTACCGACAAGACCATTTTCCATTTCGAATATCATAAGTGAAAGATCATCAACATCGACAGGCATCTTTTCCGTTGGATTTCCCACAATAGGTCTTTCCTTAACAAATATTTCAAATTTTGAAAATACTCTTTTAAAATCTCCCATAAGGAATCTTGTTATATCTATTACGTGGCTTGCAAGATCATAAGAAGAACCTCCGCCGCAGAACTTTTTCTGTATTTTCCAGTAAATCGGTCTGTTCGGATCGGAGTTTCCTGCATGCAAGTAGCAGATTCTTGCGCTGTATGGTCTGCCTAAAAAACCTTCTTCAATAAGTTGCTTTGCCCTCATGATCACTGGTGCATATCTATAATTAAAACATATTTGAGAAACAAGTTCCGGGTGCGCAGTTGCAGTATCCAGCATTATTTTTGCGTCGGAAAGATTCATCGCAAGAGGTTTTTCGCAACATATGTGTTTGCCGGCTTTCAATGCATCGATTATTATATCTTTGTGTAGATTGTTGGGTGTACAGATATCTATGATGTCTATATCTTTTCTGGCAAGAAGTTCTCTATAATCCTCAGTTGCAAATTCAAATCCTGCCTGAGCTATTCCTTCTTCCGCATCTTCGATAGGTGATGAGCAAACTCCGACCAATTTTATTTTTGCAGGCATCGGCTTATAGTAAAACGGCAAATCAAGATAAGAAACAGTATGGACTTTGCCTATAAATCCATAACCGACCATACCTATGCCCAAAGTTTTCATAAATCCAGCCTCCGTTTGATATAAGTTTAAAAAATTAGTTAAATTTTGACATTTGCTTAAGCAGCCAAAATCTAATAACCATATTCTTTTTCGACTTCGGTTACTGCTTCATCAATAATCGATATTGCTTTCGAGGCAAGATCTTCTTCCATGATAAGCGGAGGAGACATTCTTAAATTATTCTTTGAAGGAATCCATGCCAAACCTTTTTCGAAAGCTCTTTTATAAACCTTATTGCCCGCTTCTATAAAAGGTTCTTTTGTTTTAAGATCTTTTACAAGTTCCATTCCAAGCAAACATCCTTTGCCTCTTACCTCGCCGATTATTTTGTGGTTTTCCTGCATTTTTTTAAGCTGTTTTAAAAGAAAGTCTCCAAGCTTTGCAGATCTTTCGACCAATGCCTCATCCGCTATGACTTCGAGGGAAGCAAGCCCTGCTGCTGCAGCCATCGGATTTCCGCCATAACTGGTAGAAGCTGAAATTTTTTCAAGGACCTCCGAATATTCTTCCTTTATTACAAAGGCAGTACATGGAAAACCATTTGCAAGACCCTTTCCTAAAGTTACTATATCAGGAACTATATTATCATATTCGAAGCAATACATTTTTCCGGTTCTTGCACAGCAAGTTAAAATTTCATCGACTATTAGCATTATTTTAAGTTTATCGCAAAGTTTTCTGATTTTTGCAAGATATCCGTCCGGATATACTATAGATCCGCTCCAGCCTTGAATTGGTTCAAGCACTATTGCCGCAACGCTGCCGGTTCCTTCCTTTTGAATTTGTTTCTCAAGTGCGTCGACGCAGAAAAGATTGCATTCGGGGTATTTTTTGTCGAAGTGACAGTGATAGCAATGCCCGTTTGGAGCAAGATGATATCCGTTAAGTCTTGGGCCGGTTGTATAATTTGCTACTTCCGTAAGAGATACTGAGCCTATTGTTTTTCCGTGAAAATCTCCGTAAAAAGAAAAGAATTCGTGCTTTTTGGTATAAGCTCGTGCAGCTCTCATTGCAGCTTCGACGGCTTCTGTTCCAGCACAATACATCTGGATTCCGTTTAAATTTTCGGGGAAAGTTGAAGCAAGTTTTTCCAGGAATAAAGTTTTTATTTCTGTCGAATAATCATGACAATTCATTAATTTGCCCACCCATTTTTGGGTATATTCCACAACTTTAGGATGACAATGTCCGAGGTTGGTAACATAGATACCTGATGAAAAATCAATATAAGTATTGCCATCGACATCTGTAAGGGTGCATCCCGATCCGGATTCAAAAGCGACAGGGAATAATTTTACTTGAGATGAATAGCCCTTCATGTATTTTTCTGCTCTTGAGTGAATCGCTGTTGATTTTGGTCCGGGAGCCGGAACCACCATCTTCGGAAGATTTTTAGCGTCAACTTTTGCCCAATTTTTATCGTAATTCATTACTGTGCCTTTCTCGATAATTGATAATAGTCATAATAGTTCATTATTTGTATGTTTTAGCCTATTCTTGTATTATACAAAATTTTTGCCCATAGTCAAGCGGTCAGTTTTATACAATGCGTACCGTTTTTTATACCTATTTTAAAAAATAATCAGGCGATATATCAAAGCTGATGAGTATCGGTTATTAGTTAGTTTTTGAAAATCCTGATATCTTTTTGCAGGTTGACAAGATGCATTTTTACCGCAAGCAATAGCAATCTTAAAATAAAAGAGCCGTATTTTGTATTATCTAAAAAATTTTAGTAACATGAATTCTTTTTATTTATTTGTTATCATGTGATATATTTCCTCTCTTTTATTTATGCATGACATTTTTCCTGAATAAGATAAGAGTGACAATATCGCAGAATAACAACAAAAATTTTCTTTATATAATTGACAAGGAAAAAAATATATATTAATATGACAACAATGTCAGACATTGTTGTCATATTAATAATAATCATAAAAAAGGACTTTATGATAGAAAGAAATATAACACTAAATGATGTTTCAAAATCAGCAGGAGTATCTATTAAAACTGTTTCAAGGGTAATAAATGATAGCAAATATGTAAAAAAAGAAACGAAAAAAAAAGTTTTGGAGGTAATAAAAAAATTAAACTATAAGCCTGATTATTTTGCTAGAAATTTAAAGAAAAAAAGATCAAATGTTATAGGCTACATAATTCCGGATTTCACAAATCAATTTTTTGGAATGGTTTTTAATGGAATTGAAAGAGAGTTCAGAAAAGCAGGTTATAATATTTTGGTCAGCAACTCTGATGGAGAAGAAAAATTAGAAGAAAAATCTATTGATGTTCTTATATCAAACAGGGTTGAAGGAATTATTTTTGCCAGTACCGGATTGTCCGGAGAATATGTTAAAAAGCAAATAGAAGAGTTTAAAATCCCTTTTATATTGATTGATAATAAGTTAAAAGGTATAAAAATGAATTGCGTGCTGCATGATAATGTAAAAGGAGCTGAGATTCTTACAAATCATTTAATTAAAGTACATAATAAATCTAAGATAGCTTTTATAGCTGGCCCTATTTATGAAACATCTAGCAAGAGGAGACTTGAAGGATATAAGAATTCTTTGATGGATAACAATATTGAAATAAAAGAAAGTTTTATAAAAGTAGGCCAGTGGAATAACAATAGTGGATATAAGCTTACAAAACAGTTATTTAATCAGAAGGAAAAACCTGATTCAATTTTTATTGCAGGTTCTTCCATGGCGTTAGGCGTATTAAAAGCTTTAAAAGAGATCGATTTAAATGTACCTGAGGATATTAAATTAGTTTCTTTTGACAACTTAGATTTTGTTGAAGCTATCCAGCCTCCTTTAACAACACTTGATAGAATAGAAGAAAAAATAGGCACAGAAGCCGCAAAAATGTTGATAAACAAAATCGAGAATAAAGATTGGAATAATTATGATGAAGTTTATATTTCTATGGAAATTGTAATAAGAGAATCTTGTGGATGCAGCAATATTTAATCTTAAAAGGGAGAATAAATGATTACCGAAATTCCATTAGAGGAAAGACAGGAAAGAATAAAAAAAATCCAACATGAACTAAATAAAAGAGACTTAGATGCATATCTTGTACATTCAACAGAATCTGATTTTGCCAATGTGTTATATCTTAGCAATCATTGGCCGGTATTTGAAACAGCTGGAGTCATTATTCCAAAAAAAGGCGAACCAATATTACTAATTGGTCCTGAAGCTGAGCCATTTGCGAAGAGCAGGAGTACTATTATCAAAATTAGAAAATTATTTGAATATAGGGAATCTGCGGAACCAGATTATCCGGGTATCCCACTTTCTAGTTTTGAAGAGATATTTGATGAAATAAGCGAAGGAAGAGGAATAAAAAAACTGGGGCTTGGAGATTATACCATTCTTCCCATGCCTGTTTATGATAGCTTAAAAAGAACCTTGAAGAAAAAAGAAACTATCATCAGAGCAGAAGAGATAGTATCAAACCTTCGGATTATCAAAAGTGAAAATGAAATATGCTTAATTAAAGAAGCACATAAAATAACGGAGAAGGTTTTAGATGAAATTTTAGGAAAAATAAAACCAGGCCTTACTGAAAAACAGGTAGTGGGTATGGTTTTGGAATCGATGTACAAAAACGGAGCTGAATGTGAAGCGTTCCCCCAGTATGTATTTAGTGGCAATAATACGAAAAATGCAATTTCCCGTAGTACATTTAAGAAAATTGAGAAAAATGAGCTTATTCAACTTAGTATAGGAGCAAGATTTGGAGGATATTCTTCATCAATAGGAAGACCATTAGTTATAGGTAAGATGCCTAAAAAAATGAAAGAGCTAGTTAAATTCGGTCTTGATGCTCATTTAAAAACTTATGAATGGATAAAAGAAGGTATTTTATCTAGCAGTATAGCCGAAAAGTTTGTTCGGTATTACGAAAATAATAACTATATAAACTATTATCTTTACGGACCTTGCCACGGAACGGGAATCATAGAGGTAGAAAAACCATGGATGGAAACTAGCTCAGGCTATCTGTTAGAAGAAAATATGACATTTATGGCTGATACATTTATTGAAACTCCTGAATATGGGATTAGATGGGAGGATGGATTTAGAGTTACAAAAGATGGGATTGAAGAATTTTCCAATAAGTGGCAGGAATTAATTGAGCTTTAATTTAAAGTACATTTTTTTAAATAGTTAATAATCAATTCTTGATGAAAAATCCAATCTTAAGTAATTATCTATTTAGATTAAACTTGAATATTTTTAAAATAAGCCTTTTAGCCAATTATTTAGTAGAAACTGATTGTTCAAGAAGTAGTTGAAAAAATTAGATAGCATAATTTAAGAACCAATCACATATGAGAGAGGAAAAATAAATATGCGGAAGGATTATAAAAAGTCAAGCAGCTTTAGCAGTTTTCTAAAAGCAGCATGGGAAAAACAATCAATACTAATCATTTTGATTGGCATGATTATCATAATTAGATTCCTGTCTCCATATTTTTTTACAACGACCAATTTAATTAATATAGTAAGACAAATTTCGGCTTTAGCAATTATAGCATTGGGAGAATATTTTGTAATTTTAACTGCAGGGATGGATTTGTCACTTGGATCAACTGTGAGTTTAACTGGGGTATTAGTTAGTGGTTTCATTGTTTACAATGGTCTCAACATTTACTTTGCAATGTTTCTGGTGCTGCTGGTTGGTATTTTAATAGGCGCTATTAATGGTGCTTTGATTGTTTATGGGAAAATACCGCCATTTATTGCTACGCTTGCTACTATGATTTCAATAAAAGGGATAACTTTTATTTATTCTGAGGGGTATCCCATTTCGGGTCTTCCTGAGTCTTTTTCATTTTTAGGTAGGGGTTATATTGGTTGGATTCCCGTTCCCATAATTGTGATGATAGTGATTTCGCTTATTTGCTATATTTTTATTAACCATACAAAAACAGGATTGAGCGTATTGGCTACAGGAGGAAATGAAGAAGCTTCAAGAGTATCTGGAATAAAAACAAATAAGGTGAAATTGCTTGTATATATTCTGTCAGGAGTTCTTGCAGTTATAGGAGGGATAGTGATTTCTTCCAGAATAATGGCAGGTCAACCTAATGTTGGTGATAATTTATTATTTGACGCAATAACAGCAGTGGTTTTAGGAGGGACTTCATTCTTTGGTGGAGAAGGAAAGGTACAAGGGGTAATTATAGGTGCACTAATATTAGGAGTATTAGCAAACGGAATGACTTTGTTAGGCGTTGGTGCATACTATCAATGGTTAACCAGAGGTATCATTTTAGCAATGGCTGTTTTTATTGATATGAGAAAGGCTAGATAAATAATAATGCTAAAAGCAGGTTTTTGAAATATAGATGATATTTTTAATAAATGAGATAGGGGGGGTATATGAAATATGAAAAAAAATGAGATTTGTTTAGTTGTTTTAATATTTAGAAGCGAGAATATGTCCTAAACAAATCTCAAAAATGATTTTATTAAAGATTGCTTGAAAAGTAAAATTGAGGAGGATATCAAAATGAAGAAAGGATTACTATTATCGTTAGTAATAATAGTGAGCATATTGATGATATTTACTTTTTCATTTACAGGTTGCAAAAAGGAAGTTTCTTCCACAGGGGAAGCTAAAACAGAATCAACCGAGAAAGAAGTATTAGAAGAAAAAGAGGAGGCAAAACCAGCAGAAAAACAACTAAAGGTTGCAGGCTCACTTATGACACTTCAGCATCCTTGGTATTTGGGCGTAGAACAGGGACTTAAAGAAGTTGCGAAAGAAAATAATATTGATTTTCATGTAGAAGATGCTCAAATGGATGTTAATACTCAAAT
>JAQUMQ010000036.1 GCA_028718045.1 Actinomycetota bacterium | reverse complement strand
ATTTTGACGAAGGCATTGTCATGTACTCCCCTCATTATCCCAGCTGGGGTAAAAATATTAAAATGAGAGATAAAATCAAAAGAAAGATTTCGGATGATATCCCGGTTATATTGGATAATATCACCAGATTTCAAGTTTTTGCCGAAAAAACGCTTGGAGTTGCGAAAAACGTAAGTAATATAGTGTCTTTGATGGCCGGTTATGGGCTTGGTTCGGGAATTATTATAGAAAATGACATAAAGCGGGGATTTCACAAAATAATGGGTGAAGTAGGGCATATGATAATAAATCCTTCCGAAGAAATGGTATGCTCATGCGGCGCAAGAGGATGTTTCGAGGTAATGGTTTCGATAGAAAGACTCAAAAAAATAATCCTTGATAAAAGAGACGAATATCCTGATTCGCTTATCTTTAAAATGGCGGATAACGGAAATATAAAAAATATTGCACCTGAAAAAATATTCGAAGCTTATAAGAGAAAAGATAAACTTGCCGTTCTTGCCATGTCTGACATAATAAACTGGCTCGCTATAGGAATTGCAAATATAATACTGATTTATGATCCCCAAACAATTGTACTGCATGGAACATACATAAGAGCCGGAGAAAACTTTTTAAGGCAATTAAGAAAGAAGGTAGAACAAATTTCGCTTACCAGTGTGAAAAAAGATACAAAAATCATATTTTCTGAGCTGGGTGAAATGTCCGGAGTTCTCGGAGCCGCAACTTATGCCATAAACAGATTTTTTGAGTAATACCAGTTATTGCAGAAAAAAAAGATATCAGCTATAAAAAAACGTTTTTTGAAGATAAGGTTTGGTTTTTATCATTAAGTAAAACTTGTTTAATAAAGAAAAATTAGATCAAAAGGATTAACGAATATGTCTAACAAAGTAATTCTCAGCCTGAATAATATTTCCAAAAGCTTTCCGGGTGTAAATGCTTTGCAGAATATATCATTTGATTTAATGAAAGGCGAGGTCCACTGTATATGCGGCGAAAACGGTGCGGGAAAATCAACGCTTATAAAAGTTATATCCGGTGCTTATCAACCGGATCCGGGTGGAAACATATTGTTTGAAGGAAAGCCGGTTTCGCTTAATCATCCTTATGCGGCAATGAAGCTTGGTATTCAGACAATTTATCAGGAACATACGATATTTCCGCATTTAAGCATTACCGAAAATATTTTTGTGGGAATGGAAATCACAAAAAATGGGATGATGCGTAAAGCGGAAATGAAAAATAAAACCAGCGAGGTATTGAAGTATTTGCATAGCGATTTAAAACCGGATCAGCTGGTGGATGAGCTGTCCTCGGGAGAACAAAAAATAGTGGAAATCGCAAAGGCTTTGGTGCTGGAACGCAAGGTAATTATCATGGATGAGCCGACGTCTTCTTTTTCCATGAATGAAATCGATCATCTTTTAGGAATTATACAGAAGATCAAAGATACGGGAATCGGCATCATTTATATTTCGCATCATTTGGACGAAGTATTTAAAATAGCGGACAGGATAACGGTGCTGAGAGACGGACGGCATATAATAACATGCAACGTACAAGAAATAGACGAACCACAACTCATCCGCTATATGGTAGGCCGGGATGCCACGGCTTTTTATCATAGAGAATTTTATCAACCTGGCGAAACAGTACTGAAGGTGGAAAATCTTTCAGGCAATGGCGTAAACGACATATCTTTCGAAGTAAGACGGGGAGAAGTTGTTGGTTTTGCCGGAATGGTGGGATCGGGACGTTCGGAGCTGATGACACTGCTTTTTGGTGGTGCGGGAAAATCGAGTGGCAAAATTTTTATTTTAGGCAAAGAGGTTAATTTTAAAGACCCAAGCAATGCTATCAAAAATAAAATGTGTTATATCACGGAAGACAGGCAATCCACAGGGTTGTTTCTGATTCATACAATCGCACGCAATACTATTATTGCAAATATGGTTAATACAAAACGATTGATCGTCAATCCTAATCAGGAAATCAAAACAGGAAATCATTTCATCGAAAAATTGGGAACAAAAGCCGCGAACTCTCAGGTACTGGTAATGAACTTGTCTGGGGGCAATCAGCAAAAGGTTGTTTTAGCTAAATGGTTCAACACGAATGGTGAAATATTCATTTTTGATGAGCCTACACGTGGCATTGACGTAGGTGCAAAGCAAGAAATTTATCAAATAATGATGAATCTATTAAAAGAAGGCAAGGCAATTATAATGGCATCGTCGGATATGCCCGAGATGGTATCAATGAGCGACCGTGTCATGGTTATGAGAAAAGGCCGTATTGTCGGTGAATTATCAAAAGATAAAGTCAGTGAAGAAAATATACTTGAGTTGTCAATAGGAGGTAAAAAAATATGAAACAGTCGATCGTCCCCCAAGAAAGAAGAAAATTTGTATTATTCGGAAAAGGCGAAAATTCGACGGTTCTTATGATACTTGTATTTTTCTTTGTGGCAATAGTGTTTGTCCAGTTGATTTCCGGTGCAGCTGCAGGGAAAGTAGCTTACCCGTCGTTTATCAGTCCGGTTAACCTGCTGAATATAATTATGCAGGTAGCTGCGGTAGGAATTATGGCAATGGGTATGACAGTGGTTATGGTAGGAGGAGGAATCGATCTTTCTGTGGGTATGTTGACATCTTTTGTCACGATTTTTATAGCAAAAGCCATTATAGACTGGGGCATACCCTTATATGCCGCAATCATAATGGTCATTATTCTTTCAATTGCTTTTGAAGCAGCAATGGGTTGGATCATTTCCCGTTTTAACGTCGAACCTTTCATTATCACTCTGGGCGGAATGATAGCTTTTCGTGGGATAGCTCTTTTGATTTGCAATTCTCAAGAAATCAGCACAAAGGGAGCATTGGCGGGATTGAAGAAAAATCTGATTGAGGGCGCAAAAGGACCTTCCGGATTATCATTGACCATCCCTATATATGTTATCGTTTTTTTGTCTATTACGATAATCATATGGTGGCTGATGAAATATACGAAATATGGCAGAAGAGTTTATGCCGTAGGCGCAAACCGCAATGCTGCTTTTTTGGCTGGTATTAGCGTGAAAAATATTGTGATGTCTACATATGCTTTAAACGGTTTATTAGTTGGCATAGCCGCAATCATGTTGTTATCTCGTGTAAATACGGCAATCATTACGGTTGGTCAGAATTTGGAAATCGATGTAATCGCAGCGACCGTAGTTGGCGGTGTTGCAATGTCAGGCGGCAAAGGCAACATATGGGGGACATTCATAGGTGCCATACTGCTTGGTTCCATCGCTAATGCAATGAATATACTCAGGCTTCAGAGTGAATGGCAATTTGTAGCAAAGGGAATAATTATAATTGCGGCAGTTACTGCGGGAGCTATCGTGCAGGTAAGACAGGCAAAAGTACAACAATTAAAGCAAATCAAATAAAAAACCAAACGGTCGAAAAATTATAAAAGATGAACCTGAGCTGATTTTTCTGAAAAATACTTGATATATTTGCTGAAGCAGCAGCTAGCTGTCATCAGCTTATATATAAATAACAACTTGTTTTATAAGTGTATTTATTAAAAAACAGGAGGAAAGATAACTATGAAAAGATCTTTATTCAAAGTGTTGATACTATTTATCGTGTCATCGGTATTGACACTCATGGTAGTCAGTGGTTGCGCAAAAACCACGACGGAAACTACAGCTGCCGCTGAAACAACAGCCGCCGAAACAACAGCTGCTGAGACAACGGCTGTCGAAGAACCGGCTGAAGTGCAAACTCTGAACATCGGCTTCTATGCTGATGGTGCAGATTCATATTATCAGGTAATGGTAGATACAATGAAGGCTTGCGCAGATCTGGATCCGGAATGTGATTGGACGGTTGACTATAAAGTTGGTCAGAATACGGCTGCCGAACAACTTCAGGCAGTTGAGGACTTTATAACATCCGGCTATGATGCTATCTGTGTAATCCAAAACTCTGCTGATACCACGTCCGAATGCATCAGCAAATGTAAAGAAGCAGGAATACCTTATTTTGGTGCCGCTCATTATTTTGGAACGGTTTCCAATGCAAAGGATGCTGCAGGTTCCTGCTGCTTTGATTTCATCCAGGCTGGTTTATATGCCGGCGAAGATGCTCTTGCAAGAGGCGTGAAGAAAGTCATAATGATTGAGGGTCAGTTGGGACAAGGCAGTGCGGGTGCTCAAACATTAGGATTTTTGAAAGCTTATGAAGACGCAGGAAAGAGTCTTGGCGGATATACATATGAAGAAGTAGGTACGAAAAAAAGCGAGCTTAAATTGGACGGCACTCAGGATATCGAAGTCGTATTCTGGGCTTCCGGCGGATGGTTTTCAGATCCTGCACAGAAAGCAATGACCGATGCCATTACTTCTCTGGGCAAAGATGGTTTTGATGGTGCATATGTTCAAAACGATCCTATGATGGAAGGTGTTTTGATGGCCATGGAAGATGCAGGGCTCAAGTCTTCGGATTACTGGCTGGGTGCATCCAACGGTAGGGAAATTTCCTGGCAGTGGGTTAAGGACAAGGTTATTACCATGGATGTTAACCAAACGGCTGCTCTTGAAGGCGATACTTTATACCAGCAAGTCAAAGCTTACTTTAAGGGCGAACAATACAGAAAATACATACATCCTTATCTGACATCTTACAATATAGACAATATTAATGATGTAGCCCTCGTTCCTTTCTCTGATGTAGATGCCTACATGGCAGGAAGAGCTGAAGGAAAATATGTGACGGATATCAATGATCCGAAATTCAAAGATCAGGCGGGATATTGATGTATTATTGTTTGTTGGTCGAATGAGAAGCAGTCAATAAAACGATAAAAAAAGTAATTGCTGCAGATCAATGACGATAATATTTAAACCATTAAATATGTAGTTTGGCTAAGAATCAGGAGGAGGGCTTTATCGCCCTCTCTCCTGCTTGATTGGTGTCAAAAAAGCTCATAAATTTTTTTAAGTCTCAGATATGATTAATGTTCCGGACATGATTAGTTTAAAACATCGAAATTGTATTTAAAGATAACTTTACAAAGAAAATGGATAGAATTCATACCGTGTAATAGGTTAGTTTTAAAAGAAGTATGACGGTTATCGACAATCGATATATGGTGACTTTCTAAAAATAGCTTTTTATAAAGAAAAAGAGGTGAAGTAATTATGATTAAGTTGGGTATGCATGCAGATAATTTAAGGGTTTTAAGCGGCTCATTCAAGGCAGGAGTGGAATTGGGCGCAAAACATAAATTGGAACACATAGAATTCGGAGTAATATACGGTATTTATTTTGTACAGGCTTTAGGATATGAACCTTCGGTTTCCATATGGGAAAATCCTATAGAAATAAGAAGATATGTCGAAAGCAAGGGCATGCCTGTTTCACAGATAGATTCGGCTTTTCCGATGATGAGTACTTCAGGGTCTGTACACGGTGTTTTTTATACGCAACAGGCGATAAGATTTGCTAGCCACTTGGGTGCAAAAAAAGTCGATACCACAGATAGTGCCATAGTCGAGGACAACATGACAAAGGATGAAGCATTTAAAGTTGCCGTAAAGAATTACAGCGAATTGTTAAAGTGGGCAAAAGATTTTAAAGTAATCGTAAATATTGAAACACACGGAGCCCTTACGAATGATGCAGAATTTATGCTCAAACTCTTGTCTTATTTTGAATCAGAGTATTTGGGATTTAACCTTGATACCGGCAATACTTTTATTTCTGGACAGGAACCGTTAGAGGTATTAAAACCGCTTCGCAAATATTTAACCCACTGTCACATAAAAGACGTAAGTGCGGAATTGGCTGCTGCGGTACGCGGGGAAGAAACAGGAATTGCGTGCAGTGACCAGTCGATAGGTGCCGGAGTAAATGCCGAAAATATTAAAAATGTCATCGCATATCTTAAGGAAACGAATTGGTCAGGCGAAGTATCGGTAGAATGCAGCGGAACTGACGAAAACATGAAAAAAAGTGTTGAATGGCTTAGAAGCATTATCTGATTTTCTATGAATAATTAAATATAAAAACTGCTTTCGTCTGATGGTTAATTTAAAATAATTAATTTGAAAAACGAAAAATTGCTTAGTTTTAATTAACCATTTTCTTAAATGAAAGGATAAAAGCCATGAACATAGGTGTATTTTTATTAATAAAATCTTTTGCTGGCGTTGAAGAACAATTAAAAATCGCAAAAGAAATGGGTTTTACCTGTGCGGATATCAGCAATACCAACGCTGGTGGAAGCATGCTTGGTACGGCAGGGTTCGATCCCACGGTAAGTCTTGACGATAACCCGTTTGATGTAAAAAGAATGTTTGATAAATACGGGGTAAAGATTTCAACAGTATGTGCGCATGCTAATCTGCTTGATCCATCAAAGCCAAGCAGATACGGCACGTCTGAGATAATGAAAGCTATAAAAATGGCTGCCGCAATTGGTGTTAAGGATATTATTACAACAGAAAATGAACCGCATACCGGCTGGGGCCGTAAACTTACATTCGAACAAAGAACCTTCGTGATAGCCGAGAAGCTTTATGAGCCTGTAAGAATGGCTGCAGATTATGGGGTAAGGATACTTTTGGAAAATCATGGCCCTGTAACCGATACCGTCGACGGGCTTAAAAAAGTCTTTGATCTGCTTGACGACGCTCCTTCTCTGGGACTTAACTTGGATACCGGAAACAGTTGGTTGGGAGGTTCGGATCCGGTCGAACTTGCAAAGATATTCAAGAAAAAAATTCATCATATACATTGGAAAGATCTTGGAGAAGACTGGCTTCCAAGAAGGACCAAACAATACGGCGCAGGTTTTTCTCCGATCGCCGTAGGTGATGGAATCATAGACATAAAAGGAATTTGTTCGGTATTGAAAGATGCAGATATCGAAAATTCGACACTGGAAATAGTTGGCGAGCCGGCAATATTTAAAAAAAGTGTGGAATTTCTTAAAGCATGTGGAATGTGACTTTTTTCAATTCGATAAATGTTTTATATTGCGAATTTTGCAATTAAATATGTGAGTGCTTGGGAAGGCGGAGATTATAATATTTTATAATTAGCAATTTTAGGAAATGCGAGGTAATTCATGGTGGAAGAAAAAAAAGTAGGATTTGTTGCCATGGCTTCGGACAAGGGAGCTGTTGGCAAAATTGCCGAGATAGGTATTGGAATGATAGGGCATGCTTTTATGGGTAAAGCGCATTCAAATGCCTGGAAACAAATGCCTTATATTTTCTGGCCTCCGGCTGCAATTCCGAAACTTGTAAAAATATGTGGTATTCCGGAGACGGAAGTTGCCGAAGCCGCAAGAAGATTTGGATATATGGAATATACCACTGACTGGAAGGATATTATAAATGACGATAGGATAAAAATAGTTGACAACGGCACGCCAAATGATCTTCATGCGGAAATATCAATCGAAGCAGCAAGAGCGGGCAAACATATATTTTGTGAAAAACCGCTTGCAAGAAATTCTGTGGAAGCTAAAAAGATGAGAGATGCCGTAAAAAAATACAATGTTAAAAATATTTGTGATTTTAATTACCGGATGGTCCCGGCAATCGTACTGGCAAAAAATCTTATCAGTGACGGAAAACTCGGGAAAATTTATCATTTCAGGGCAAAATACCTTCAGGAATGGATAATGGATCCTGATTTTCCGATAGTATGGAGGTTGAAAAAATCGGTAGCCGGAAGCGGTGCATTAGGTGATCTTGGTGCGCATATAATCGATCTCGGCAGATTTTTATGCGGTGAATTTAAATCGGTTATGGCTGTAACCAAAACGTTTATCGACGAAAGATATGATGCGTCAACCAAGAAAAAAGAAAAGGTCGACGTCGATGATGCTATTGCTTCGGTGGTCGAGTTTGAAAATGGCGCAATCGGAACGATCGAAGCTTCAAGATTTGCGGCAGGAAGAAAAAATTCGAATGTTATTGAAATCAATGGAGAAAAAGGAAGCATATGGTGGGATCTGGAAAATATGAATAATCTGCATGTATACTGGGCTGACGATAAACCTGCCGAAACGAGAGGGTTTCACTGTATCAGCGTTACGGAATCGTTTCATCCTTATTATGAATATTGGTGGCCTCATGGTCATATAATCGGATGGGAGAATACTTTTGTTCATACCGCATATAATATGGTTAATGCCATAATTAAAAACAAACCGCTTGAACCATATGTAGGTACTTTCGAAGATGGTTACAGAAATGCCGTCATTTGTGATGCAATGCTGAAATCTGCCGAAACCGGAAAAAGGGAGCCTTGTATTTTTGAATAGCGATCGAGCCTGGCTTACATAATCGAATTATGGCAATCAAGCCAGATTTTATTTTGATGACGCTTAATAATTATGTGATTAATATGATTATCGGGGGCTGAAGATGAAATTTGGAATAAATACGTTGTTGTTTACGGGAACTTATACGGATGAGCATGTTAAAAGTCTTTCAAGAAAGTTCAGGGAATTGGGTTTTGACGGGATAGAAGTTGCGCTTGAAAAAAAAGGCGATGTGGATTACAGGCAAGCTTTAAAAATATTTAAGGAAAATAATTTAGTTTGTTCTTCGATATGCGGGTTGTTTGGAGAAGACAGGGATATCAGGGGACCAAAAAAAGAGTATATCGAAGGCGGTCTTGCATATATAAAGGATTGTCTTGAAGCTTGCGTAGAACTTGAGTGTAATTTATTTGTGGGTCCTGTGTATTCTGCCGTAGGACGTTCGGGTATGGTAGCCGAAGATGAAAAAAAGATTCAATGGGACACGGTTGTGGAAAATTTAGGCAAAGCTTGCAAATGGGCGGAGAAGTATGGCGTATTTATCGCAATAGAACCACTGAACAGATTTGAAACTGATTTTATCAATGTATGCAAAGATGCCATAAGAATGGTTAAAGATGTTGGAAGCAAATACTTAAAAATTCATCTTGACACTTTTCATATGTCTGTCGAAGAAAAAAATTCTTCCATGGCGATATTGGATGCGGGCGATTTGCTTTATATGTTACATGCCAGTGAAAATGACAGAGGCGCTCCCGGCACCGGCCAGGTTCATTGGAAGTCGATAGCTGATGCGCTGAGAAGAATAAATTATGATAATTGGGTGGTAATAGAATCGTTTACGCCTGAAAACAAAGTTATAGCAAAAGCAGCCTCGATCTGGAGGCAAACCGAAAAAAGTGACTTTATACTTGCACAAAAAGGTTTGAAATTTTTAAGAGGACTTTTGTGTTGATTTGGTCGGTCAGCGCAAGTATAAGAATAACTATCTTTAGTTATGATGTTTGATATATGAATAAACAATTCGGAGGTTAAAATGAATGATATCACAGAAATTGTCAGCAAGGCACTTGAAGAAGGAAACGGTATTCTTAATTTAAAACCCGCATGGGTAGCCCGCGATTTTCTGCCGCCTGGAAGACGCTTAGGTCTTACTGAAAAAGAATACGATGTGGGCAAAAGAGGTTTTATTTGCGAAAGATGGCTTGCTTCTGTTACGAAAGCCGATAATGCAATAGGACCCGAAGACGAAGGCTTAAGTTATCTTAACATAGACTCGAAAAATAAAATAACGCTAAAAGATGCCGTATCCGGTGCCCCAGACCTTATAATGGGGAAGGAATATTCCAAGAATCATAAGGGTCTTGGAAGACTTGCGAAAATTTATGATTTTGCTGCACGGCTTCCTTATCATATTCATCAAATGGAAA
>JAQUMQ010000035.1 GCA_028718045.1 Actinomycetota bacterium | reverse complement strand
TTATAAGGTAAAAAATAAATTATAATGCGAAAGGATCCTAAAATGACAGTTTATCATGAATCTTTTAAAGTACAGAATAATATTCATAAGCCTAAATTTCATGATGTAACAGAGAAAGTAAAAGAGATTGTATCTAGCGCAAAAATAAAAAACGGTATCGTAGTTGTTTATTCCCAGCATACTACATGCAGTATCATAATACAGGAAGAATCTCATGATGTTACTATGGATGGTACAAAGTTTTTAATGCAAGACCTGCTTGATATACTTGAAAAAGTTATACCAACTTGTAAAAGGGAGGGGAATTATTTACATCCGGGTCCTCTTCACATTAAGCACGCAGAAGAAAATCTAAACGAGCTTGGAGTATGGAGCCTAAACACTGATGCACATTTGCGGTCATGCATAATTGGACGTTCCGAAACAATTCCTTTGATTGATTCAAAAATGGAGTTAGGTGAATTTGGGGAAATATATTTGGTTGATTTTGATTCGGTAAGGATTAGAGAACGTTTTGTCCATGTTCAAATTATTGGAGTATAAGAAATCACTTGATAAGCCTAAAACGACTTTATTTGTAAAATCTTATAAGTTTTACTTAAAGTAAAGAGGTTGCAATGTATGAAAAAATAATTCTAAAGCCACCATTATTTGAAATTGGTTTAAAGGGTTATCTATTTGGAAAAGATGCTCTGGAATTAGCAAAAGCTGCAGATGAGATAAGTAAAAAATATGATATTACTATTATTTTTGATCCTCAGAACGTAGATATACAAAAAATTGCTTCAGAAACTGAAAATATCTATGTTTTTTCTCAACATATGGATTCTATAAGAATTGGAATTGGCGTAGGAAGCATATTGCCAGAAGCGATAAAAGCTGCTGGTGCAGTAGGCACACTTTTAAATCATTCTGAGAAAAGAATCAATTTAAATGAAATTTCAAAAACAATCCAAAGAGCAGATGAGATTGGTCTGGCAACCTTGGTATTTGTAGATTCACCAGAGGAAGCTTCAGCTGTTGCTTATTTGAGCCCCAACATTATTTTGGCTGAACCTCCTGAGCTGATTGGTTCGAGCAAATCGGTAGGAAAACTACAGAAAGAATTTATATTGAAGACAATAGCTGGGGTAAAAAAGATAAACTCCAGAATAATTATAGCTAACAGTGCTGGAGTGAGAACTGCAGAAGATGTTGCTCAAATAATAAGACTGGGTGCTGAGGCGACTGGTTCTACAAGTGGTATTCTTAAATCAAAAGATCCAATAAAAACAATGGAGGAGATGATTAAAGCTCTTAAAGAGGCATGGCTGGAAACTCATCCTTTCTAAGCTAATGGTTTTTTTCAATATATTCACTATTAGCCAATAGTGATAGTTATAATAAATTTAACTATAAAATTAAAATATGTGACGATATCTCGAAAATATCACATGAATACAATTATTTTTATAAATAATTGTATTCAACTTTAGTAATAAACGATAGGAGGCATTACAATGAACAAAGTTTACAAAGTTATTTTAATTGCCCTATTGGTTACTGTTATGTTGACGGCAACGGTGGCTTTTACTTCATGCAAGACGAATAAGGTAGTCACTATTACCCTTATGCGTGATGCAGCAGAGATGCCGGATACGGTAATCCAGGCATTTGAAGCAGCAAATCCCGGTATTAAGGTCAATGTCGTTGAAAATGATGCTGCTAAACTTATGGCAATGGTGTCAAGCGGTAATCCACCAGATATTTTTCGTATCAATGCCATTGGTTCTCCTTACTGGATCAATAAAGGGTTATTGATGGATTTAACGCCATATCTGGAAAAAACCATAGACATGAAAGATCTATTCTTGGTTAATGATATGTTTAGGTGGGATGGAAAAACACAAGGTCAAGGGCCGTATTATGGCATTGTAAAAGACTGGTCACTAGATTATATGTATTACTACAATAAAGATGCCTTGAAAGAGGCAGGAGTACCTGAACCAAGTGATGATACGCCACTTTCATTTACCGAATTTACCGATATGGTCAATAAGGTCACTGTGTACGAAGATGGAAAGGTCGAGCGATACGGTTTTGGTTTTACCGATGATGAGTGGAATGGTTATTTCATGTTTTTACTAGCATCTAAGGGCAAAACACTTTTTAAAGATAACGGCTCAAAGCTTAATTCTGATGATCCAGATGTAAAAGCACTATTTAAATGGTGGTTTGATGAAGCTCAAACCTATCATGCTATGCATAATTCTCTTGATCCTGCTTCTGACTGGGATGGTCCTTTATTACAAGTCGGAAGAGTAGCAATCATGTGGGATGGTTATTGGTTTGGACCTATTATTAATGAAGGTACAACTATTTCACCTGACCGTTTTGGATTTGCACCTGCTCCGATTTATGGAGATAAAAGGATTAATGCAACGGGAGGCGGAACAGGTTATGTTATTTCTAAAAGTACCAAGAATTTTGACGCTGTTTGGAAGTTTTATGAATACTGGATGCTTGGTGATGAAGCAATCGCACGTGCCAAGAGTGGATGGGGTCTTCCAGCTTTAAAATCTAACATGAAATATGTACCACAGGAAACTGTTTTTGATAAATACAGACTGGATCAAGTCAATAAAGAGCTTCAGTACCAAGTCGTGCTTCAGTTCACCCCATATCTAAGGGACAGCGCAATGATTTCTGTTTACAATCAACAAATGGAGCCTGCGCTAAAAGGAGAAATAGAATTTGATGTTGCTTACAAGAATTTTACCGAAGCGATAGATGCTATGATAGCAAAAGAAATTAAGTAAATAAATCGAGGAGAAGATTGGCTGTGCTGTTATTGAAAGGTATCAGGATAAAACAAGAAACGAGGATGTTCTATATGTTCATTGGTTTATGGATAGCCATGTTTGTCTTCATAAATGTGATTCCGATGGCGTATAGTTTCTATTTTTCCTTAACTGACTATGATGGGTTCTCAGCTCCTATTTTTGTAGGTTTCAGTAATTATATGAATCTGCTCAAGGACCATCGCTTTACCGGATCTATTTTACAGACAATTATATTCACCTTTTTTAACATAGTTGCCACATTAATAATAAGCCTGTTTCTGGCAAATCTTCTGAGTAAAAAGATAAAAGGTCAAGGTTTTTTTAGAAGCGTTTTGTTTCTTCCATACGCCGTACCAATTATTGCTACTGTATTTATCTGGAAAACTTTACTAAACAGAGAATCTGGGTTAGTAAATTTAATATTAGGATCTATCAATAGCAGTCTGTCTTTAAACATATTGGTCAATTATCCTATGGCAGCTTTAATAACAGTATTTGTCTGGCAGTTGGGAGGAAGCATGATTATTTTTCTAGCAGGTTTTCAAAATATTCCCAACGCACTGGTAGAAGCAGCTGAAATTGATGGAGCAAGCCCATTAGCGGTTTTATTGAAGATAAAGATTCCTCTTTTAACTCCTCTTATCATGTATCAGGTTATCGTAGGGGTCATGTTATCTTTTAGCGTAATAGTACAGCCTATCCTCCTGACATCATCACCTGGCGCGGCGTTTACCGCATTTCTTTCTCAGCAACCACCTTCACAGAATTTTTTTACCCTAATCTATATTTTTCAACAAGCTTTTACCAATCAGAATTTTGGAACCGCAATGGCTGCTAGTTGGTATATGCTTTTGGTTATGGTAATAATTTCTCTTTTATTCCTTAGGATTACCAGGAGATTTGTTTTCTATGAATATGAATAAAAATAAAGATCACATAGCTTCCAAACTTCCGAGACCAAAGTCGGGGAAAGGGAATATACTGACATATGTGGTAATCATAATAGTAGTCCTTCTTTTTGTAATTCCCATTTTGTGGCTGATATTGAGTTCTTTGAAAACACAGGAGGAGATGGTAACATTTCCTGCAACATTTTTTCCTCTTAAGGCTCAATTTCAGAACTATTTTGATGCTTTAACTAAAATTAATTACTTTAAATATCTTACTAATACAATTGTCCTGAGCCTGATTTACACAGTCCCAGGTATCATTACAACAGCTGTATTTGGATATGGATTTGCAAGGTTTAATGCTCCGGGAAAGAAAATATTTTTTAATATTTTAATGGTGCTTCTTTTAATACCCCCAATAGCAGTTTTGATTCCGGAATATGCGTTTTTTACAAAATTGCACCTTGTAAACACATATTATATATGGCTACTGTGGGGTATAGCTGGAAATCCATTGTTTATTTATCTTTTTAAACAGTTTTTTTCTTATTTTCCAAAAGAACTGGAAGAGGCGGCTCTTCTAGATGGCTGTTCGCATATCGGAGTTCTGTTCAGAATATTTCTGCCGCTTTCAAAGTCTATTATAGTAACAGTATCTCTGCTTTCATTTCTTACTGTTTATGGAGATTTCATGGGGCCGGCTATTTTGCTAAGCGGTGATAACACAACATTGGCTGTTGCAATGGCAAACGGATATGTTGCACGAAACGGAATCCTTCTGACTCCGGTACTTCTTTCTGGTATTGTGCTCTACCTTATCCCAGTCATTCTTATATTTGTTTTTGGGCAGAAATATTATGTCCAGGGATTTATTTCCTCAAGTGGGGTGAAAGAATAAGAGCATTTTTAAAGGATATGGCATATTTCCTTAATAGCACATTATAAGTTGGAAAATATATTATTTGTATTTTATCTAAAATTAAGCCTCAAATATAAAGTCTTTAGCAATATATATGGGGTTATGTTTCTATAATTTGTTTTTTTTAAGTTTTTTAACAGTGTTTTCAGTTTTTAATCAATAAAATAGTAAAGACTATCTAACATATGGAGAAACATGATGAATGATATAACTATTGCTAAAAGAAGAGAAAGCATAAATACCCCTTACTTTGAAAAACCAAAAATAGGGCTGTTGGGTTTAATTACTGATGGTTATGAGCCGGTTTTCCCGGGTATTACTGCCCGCCAGGAAAATTATGCTAAAGAATTAGTATCGACAACAGCTTCTGTTGCCGATATATATTTCCCTGGTGCTGCAAAAAATCGCAATGAGATAGAGGCAGCAGTAAAGAAATTCAATGAAATGGATCTTGATGGAATTTTGATAGTCCTCCTGGCTTATAGTCAGGGAGAATGGCTTGTGCATGCTATCAAAGATAATAAGTTGCCTATAGCTATGGCGATAATTCAACCGGATCAGGAGGTATCAGATGACTGGGAAGAGCTTGACCTGACAGTTAACCAGGGTATCCACGGCGCTCAGGATAATTCAAATGCTATTATTCGGGCAGGCATTAAAAGTCAGTATTTTGTTGGAAATAGGCTTGAACCGCGCTTTGTTGATTTTGTAGAGAATTTTGGTAAAGCTGCAAAGACCCGTAATTTTCTTCGACATCTTCGAACTTCGGTAATAGGGCGAATGAGTGGAATGGGCGATATTTTAACAGACGATATGTCTTTCTACCGAAAAATAGGCCCCGAACCATGTCATGATACAATTGGTTCGGTTTATAAGTTTATGGAACAGGTAAGTGACGCTGAAATAAAAGAATCGATTAAGAAAGACCATAAAATATTTGAGGTCGATCCAAGGTTATCTTATGAATCACATTCCTATGCAACAAAAGAGTATCTTGGATTCAAGAAATACCTGGAAAGCAATGATTATGGGGCTTTTACTGCTAATTTTGATATTTTTGCTGCTGATGGCCGATTTAAACAACTTCCTCTTATGGCGGCTTCGCATCTGATGGCTGATGGGTATGGTTACGCTGCTGAGGGAGATTTTATGTGTGCATCAATGGTTGCTGCAGCTCACTCTATAGGAAATATAGATGGGAATTTCACCGAAATGTATGCGATGGATTTCGCCAAAAATGCAATTATATTTTGCCACGCAGGAGAGGGCAACTGGGCTACGCACCGAAAGGACATGAAACCCAGGTTAATTGACAGATATTTAGGTGAAGGAGGATTGGAAAATCCGCCCACGCCAGTTTTTACACCACAATATGGACCTGCTACTTTGATATCGCTTGCATCAATTAAAGGAGATGAATTCCGTTTTGTAGTTGCAAAGGGCGAAATATTGCCAAAAAGCGATATGCGTCGATGCGAAATGCCATATATGTTTTTCCGGCCTGATTCTGGTGTTGAGTCTTGTATCGAAAATTGGATCAAAAATGCCGGGACTCATCATGAAGTGATTAATCTCGGAAGTATTGCACTGCGTTGGAAGATGCTTAGCGAGATGCTTGATATAGGTTACATAGAAGTGTGATATTCCTAAGCCTCTTTGAACAATTAAAGAAGACCGTTGAATTATTAAATAGTTTTAAATCTGCATGGTTTGAAGAAAACTAATTCAATTTTTATTATAAAGTTGGTTACTAATAGCATAATCCATCCTTTTCTTGATGGGGTGTCTATTATAGCAGAAGAGGCTACTGATATATCAAAGGAAATAAATTCTTTAAGGATAAGTGATCTATTAAAAATTCAAACACTCGGCAAGAAAGCAAAAAAAGCAATTCTTGTTCTTGAAAAATTATATAATTTACCGATTGTCACTGTAAAAAAGGTAGAGGAATGTACCGGACTTTTACTTTATATCAATGCTACCGCAAACAACAGCAGTTATTGCTAAACCAAGATCAACAAATAAAAAAGAAAGTATAATATAAGGAATGACGCTAATATTTGTAACATTTCTTAGAAAATTAGCAATAGGCATCCAAAGGAAGCAATAAAATAATGCCGGACCAAATGCAAGTACTCCGGTAACCAAAGATGTAATTGATAATTTTCCGTATTTATCTGGTTTAATCTCCTTATTCATGATTAAACCTCCTTTAAAATAAATATCTAATATCTATTTAAAAATTATTATAACATCAGAATCTTAAAACATAATTTAATGTATTAGTTCTTTATATATTTAAACTGGCTGCCTCAGGTAGCAAGATTTGGAACCGGATATCAAAGGAAATAATCAAGTTTAAAGAATTCTTTTTACTTTTAGATTAAAAATATTTAATTTGAGATTACAATAAATAGTTTTTTACAAAATCCAAATACATTCCCATAATTAATAGAGTGAAATGTGAATAATTTATATTGATTTTGGGTATATAAAAGGTATAATAATTATACTATGGAATTTGAGTTTGATAAAAATAAAAGCGAGATAAATAAACAGAAACACGGTATTGATTTTTATGAAGCTCAAGAATTATGGGATGATCCGAATTATATTGAAATCCCTGTAAAAACCATTGATGAATCAAGGTTTCTCATTATAGGAAAAATTTCAGGAAAGTATTGGTCCGCAGTTATTACATACAGGAGTAAAAATATAAGAATTATTTCATTGCGACGATCCAGGAAGGAGGAGATTGATATTTATGAAAGCTAACGAATTTGATAAAAAATTTGATGACAATAAAGATATACTAAAACATCTTGACATATCAAAGACCGCAAGGCCAAAACAAGAGCAAAAGAGAGTTAATGTGGATTTTCCTATTTGGATGATTGATTTACTGGATAAAGAAGCAAAAAGGTTAGGTGTGCCAAGACAGTCAATTATTAAAATATGGGTAGCTGAGCGCCTTAAAAAAGTATCCTAGGTTCTTAAGTTCTTGAGATTAAGAGTTAGAGCACTGTGCTGTTAGAACTAATGCCCCCGTTTTTGGTGGAGTTCCAACTTTGAAAACTACAGGTTAAGAGTTAGAGCACCGTGCGTCAAAAGTGGATGGCCAAGGTAGCGGAATTTGGAACCGGATTTTAGAAAACATCATTAAAATAAAATATTTTATAGATAAATCATTCTTCTTTTATTATTTTTTAAA
This sequence comes from Actinomycetota bacterium, assembly GCA_028718045.1. Taxonomy (GTDB): domain Bacteria; phylum Actinomycetota; class Humimicrobiia; order Humimicrobiales; family Humimicrobiaceae; genus JAMDDL01. The sequence goes on along the minus strand of JAQUMQ010000035.1, from coordinate 2,249 downwards.
CAGGTATTAACTGATTTCAATAATATATTACATTTAAACCTTTCTGAACTTTAAATATTAATGATTTTTTATAAGAATTTTCTTGAGTAAATATTTATTTGAAATATGTTTTGACTAAATATATTTAAATATGATATATTTAACTTAAATATAGTATAAAGACAGTGAGATTGCATGAACAAAGAAAAAGCAATTAAAAAATATATTCCTATGACTGAAACAATGTTCTTTATTCTATTATCATTACAAAAAGAACAACATGGGTATGGAATAATGCTTGATGTTAAAAAAATAACAAAAAACAGAATTATTCTTGGTGCTGGTACAATCTATAACAGTCTTTCAAGACTTGAAAAAGACGGATTGATAAAAATATTATCGGAATACGACCGAAAGAAAATATATATTGCAACTGAACTTGGCAAAAAAATATTAAAAGTTGAAGTTGAAAGAATCGTTGAACTTTACGAGAATGCAAAATCAATATTGGAGGAATCTATATGAAAATAAAAAAATTTGTATTTTTCCCAGCTTTTAAAAGAGTTGTACCTAAAGATTTTGAAAATTGGCTTGAGAAAATGGCAGCAGAGGGGTGGCATATTGAACGGATAAGACAATGGAGCTCAATGCTTATGATATTTATAAAGGGCGAACCTAAAAATTATCGTTATATATATGATCTGCGTGCAGTAGCTAGCAAGGATTATATTTTAACTTATGAACAATTTGGGTGGCAATACCTGGGCCGTATGGCAAGTGTGTATGTCTGGCGAATGGAATATAAAGATAAACGTCCTGAAGTTTTTACTGATAAAGACAGTATAACCAGCCGTAATAATAGAACTGTTGCAGCAGTTTCTTTTTCTTTTGCAATATTTCTTGTGGCAACAATTGTTATATCAGTAGCACTAATATTTTTTCCTTCCAGTGTCTCTCCGAATGACCATATGCAATTGATTATAGCAGCAGTTCTATTTGGAGTATTTGCACTTACTCTTGGTACTGTAATGATATTAATACATAGGGCAAGCAGACAATAAATTGCAAACATTGGCTGCCCCGCCTACTAATATTTGGAACCGTATTTTAAAAGAACTGCTTAAGTTTAAAAAACATTTATTTGAACATAACTCAAATAGACACATCTAATACTAACTATTATAACAACAGTGGATTTAATAATTTTTTATAGCAGCGGTGATTTATATGAAAGATATTGAGGCAATAAAAAAAATTTTAGACGATAATAAAGCTCAATTCAAGAAAAAGTATGAAGTAAAAGAAATAGGTGTTTTTGGCTCTTATATAAAAAACCAACAAACCCAAAAAAGTGATTTAGATGTTCTTGTGGAATTTAACAGTCCGATAGATTTTTTTGATTATTTAGAATTTGAAGACTATCTGGCCAATTTAATAGGAGTGAAAGTGGATTTAGTAATGAAAAGAGCATTAAAACCAAATATTGGCAGAAATATACTCAAAGAGGTAATTTATGTCTGAAAAGAGAATATTTATTGACTCTCTTACTGACATACTGAATGAAATTGACAGAATTTTAGAGGTATGAAAAGGAAGGATTATTCTTTTTTTGTCTTTTATATAAATTTTATGGCTTCCCTTGGTTCTAACTAATCTAAAACCGGCATTCAATAATAGCTTTTCGGCATCCCGAAAATTTAACCTGGGTAAATCAGGTAACTGTTACCTCCATAGATGTAGTCAGGATTTCTTTGCTGAGAAGTTTTTTAGCCTCATCAGGATTAAGTGTTTCAATATAAAGTTCAATAGCTTCTTTTATATTATTCATTACTTCTTCCAGAGAATCACCTTGCGACTGGCAACCTTCAAGCTCAGGGCAGTAAGCATAAAAACCAAAATCATCTTTTTCGATAACAATATTTACTTTATAAGACATTATCTATCTCGTTAATATTTTAATGTATTGGAAAATATAAAATTATTATAACACTAGGTTGCTCTTGAAGAAATTATAGATTGCTTGTAAAAGTATTGCCTGGCTGCCCCAGGTAATGAAATTTGGAACCGGATTTTGGATGAATTGACAAAATTAAAAGGATTATTTTAACTTTTAACAACTATTTTAGAGTATTATAATTATAGTTGCTTATTCCCCTGTTTTTCATCTAATAAATCTATAAAAGCCAAATATGAAAAAATCAGAGTCTGTAAATAGTTTTTATAGCTTCATTAAAAATAAGATTTTTGAAATTATCCTTAAATTTGAGAAA
>JAQUMQ010000034.1 GCA_028718045.1 Actinomycetota bacterium | reverse complement strand
TGATTGCCATGATATTTTTAAACAGTATTCAGTCAAAAACACTGATGGCCGGACTCATGTCTTTTAAAGCAAGATTCAATACGGATCTGCCGGTGACGATGGCAGGCCTGACGATAATCAGCATACCGATAATATTGCTTTATATGCTTGGATCAAAATATTTTATCAAGGGACTTACCGCAGGTTCCTTAAAGGGTTAAATTGTATCCAAAGTCACATATGCAAGAATTTCAGCAAGTCATATATTAAAAAAGCTGGCCATACGATAGCTTTTAAAAAGCCAAGCACTCCTACCCAAAAAGATGTCGAATTTTGAATATAATACACGGCAGCACCAATAAATGCCAAGCCATAAAAACCTCCTGCTGTTCCCGGACCACCACTGTTACGTTTTACTTTCTTGCACTTCTGGTCTTTATCGGTAGAGTTTTCATTATCCATAACTTCTCTCCTTTATTTTTAATACTTTATCCTTATTAATATAATCAATGAGTATTATCGATAATTAAAACCTTTATAAGCCAAAAAAGAATACAGCATATTTTATCAATATGAATATCGTAATTATATATTATAGTTATTGTATTTAAATATTAAAATACATAATCATTAAGATATATAAATACCAACCTAAATTAATAATAAAATACTGTATTTTTATATTTATTTAGCCGGCTTTTTAAAGTGGTTATCAAAAAAAGAGCTTTAAGATAGCGATAAAGTCCGTTGAAAAGCTTTAGGAAGAGCGTCAATTAATGTTCTTCCAGATAATCGGGATCATAGTTGTTTTGCTGTTTTCTTATAAATAAATTAGTATCTATTATCTCTTGGAAATACTGCTGACTGTCAGGATTGGCGATTTTTTTTAGCAATATATCCACTGCTTTATGGGCGGCTGTGCGTTTGGGATAATTAACCGTGGTTAGCGAATAAGGAAAGTAGAATCTTGATTGTATATTGTCATAGCCCACGACTTCCACATCTTCGGGAATTTTAAATCCAATTTCCTGCAAAAAAGCTATGACTTCCCAAGCCATCAAGTCACTGAAAGCAAATATCCCATCAAACTTTATTTTCTTGCCCAATATCTTTTTGATGGCTTGCATCGAATTGCCTGATGTATTTGCTATTTCGTAAACTAGCGAGTTATCGATTTTTTGCTTTTTTTCTTTTAATGCTTCTGTGTACCCCCGATATCTTTCTTGGGCGGAAGAAATATACGAGTGTCCGTTTAGGAGCAAAATTCTTTTTCTGCCCTGATCCAAAAGATGTTTGGTAGCCAGATACCCGCCTTTTAAATCATCTGCTACAACATAATCGGTTTTTATATGGTTAAATCGCCTGCCTAAAAGAACAAAATTAATTCTTTTTTTCTTTAAAAATATTATATCTTTATCATCTTTCTGACATGGGCATAGTATTATTCCATCCACTTTTTTACTTAAAGCTAAAACTAATGCCTTTTCTTCCAGAGCATAATTTTCATCGGTATTGATAACGAATATATTATAACCATTTTGCCTTAATTTAGTTTCTATGTCCTTTACCCATATGGACATCAACGGATCCATAATATCGGGTATGATAACCCCGATGGTTTTAGTAGAACCTTTCCTCATGGAACCTGCGACTGCGTCAGGTATATATCCCAAATTTTTCGCAATTTTTCTAATCCTTTCTTTGGTTTTTTCCGATATATCGCTTTTATCATTAAGTGCATGTGAAACGGTATTTATGGATACTCCTGCTTGTTCCGCAATATGTTTCAGTTTTACTTTTTTATATTTCGACATAGTTACATGACATTGCTTTTAATCTTAAATAATAGATAATAATGAGTGCTATTTTTTAATAAGTCAATAAAGAAAAGTTTTTTTATATCAGCTGATTTATAACACATATACACCGTTTTAATTGATTAAAATACTTGACAAATAATAACATTAACGTTAATGTTATTATTAAATACAATTAATTCTTTTTTGTCAACCAGACTAAATAAACTATTGCAATATACTTCCAATAAATAAAATATGGCAAAAATCTAAAGAGAAGGGGGGAGCTATATAAGATATTCATATCATATATGTATATGATTTAGCAGGAGGAAAGCATGCAAAAAATAATGCCAAAGCAAGTTATAATCTTGTTAATTGTAGTGTTGGTACTTAGCATTTCTTTTGCCAGCTGTAAAGCTGAGGGTGGCAAAACAAAAGAGCTGGTAAACATAACTTTTATAACACCCAGAGGAACGATTGAAGTAATGGATGATTATTGCTTGTGGATAGCAAAAGAAATGGGATATTTTGACGAATTAGGAATAAACTTAATAATGGAGCCGGGGCCATTGGATGCTCTAGCTACATGCAAGTTCGTTGATCAGAAGAAAGCAGATATCGGTTATCCTTCACCGGGAGTATTGACTGCCAGTATTGATGCGGGTATGGATGTAATCATGGTGTATGATCTTATGGCTACTCAGGTATTTGATTTTGCTATGAGGCAAGACAGCGATATAAAATCCATAAAAGATTTAGAGGGTAAATCGATATCTCTCGGTACCGCGGGTTGGCAAGTCATCGTAGACCCCATACTTGTAGAAGCAGGTGTAGATCCTTCAACTGTGGAATATATTAATGCTGGAGATCAATGGGGCCAAGCTGTAGCATTAGGTCAGGCTGATGCAGCCTTATGCTGGAAAGGATTAAGATCGCAATGGACTGCCCAAGGGTTGGATTTAAGGTATCTGATTGGCGGAGTCGATTTCTCCAAAATGCCGGCAAATGGGTATTGCATAAGAAGGTCAGACCTTAAAGATGAAAAGCAAACCCAGATTTTAGTCAACGCGTTAAAAGCTTCAGCTATGGGTATACATTTTACCAGAAATAATCCTAGAGCTGCTGCGCAAATAACTTATAGCTTATTTCCCGCAGTTCAAGAACAAATGACTCCCGAACTTGCATTTGCTTCATTGCAGGAACTTCATGAAATGTATTCATGGGCAGAAAGAAATGGCTATGGATATGGCTGGGCTTCCGAGAAGGCATGGGCAGAATATCTGCAAATATTAGCTGACTTGGGTCAGACCAAAACTTTATTGCCTCTAAAGGATGTATTTACTAGTGAATATGTCGATAAGATAAATGATTTTGACCGAGGAAGAGTAGCGGAAGATGCTAGGAATTACAAGTTGAATGAGGTATGGTCTAAGATAGAGGTAAAAGGCGTATGGTAAAAATTTCAAAAATTAGTTAAGGGAAAGAAGCTAATAACTCTTCGGAATAGTTATTAGCTTCTTATTTACCACTGACGAATAAACAAGGAAGTTGGTGTTTATGAAACAAATAATAGATATAAAAAATGTGGGTAAAATATATGAAGGCGAGAAGGGTTTGGTCAATGCTATAGAAAATTTTTCCATGCAAGTTGAAGAAGGGGATTTCGTTGCGATCGTCGGTCCCAGCGGTTGCGGAAAGACCACTCTTTTATGGGGACTTACAGGTTTACATAATTTTACTTCAGGCAAAGCTTATGTTTTAGAGGAAGAAATTACAAAGCCGAGGAGAGAGGTAGGGATAATATTCCAACAATCCAATCTTCTTCCTTGGAGAACTCTTATTGAAAACATATATTTTCCTTTGGAGATAATGAAAGAAAATATCAATAATTATAAGGATAGGATAGATGAGCTGATCGAGGGAGTGGACTTGACGGGGTTTAATGACAGTTTTCCCAGAGAGCTTTCGGGAGGGATGCAGCAAAGGGCATCAATTGTCAGGGCTTTATCTTATGATCCAAAAATATTGCTTATGGACGAGCCATTCGGTGCCTTGGATGCTTATACCAGAGATGAAATGGATACCTTATTGCTAGAGATTTGGAGCAAAACTAAAAAAACTATAGTTTTTGTAACCCATAGGATTGAAGAAGCTGTATATTTAGCCAATAAGGTTTATGTCATGACTGCGCGGCCAGGAACTAATTTAGCTTTATATAATATAAATCTTCCCCGACCAAGACCAGAAGGGATAACCATGGAAATGGCTTTCTTTGATATAGTGGCTGATATAAAGAAAACCATAGTAAAAGACGTGCAAGCAAAAAAAGAAGCAGGCAAGTATAGGAGTCAGGAATATAGTACCATTGCTTAATAAAGTTATAGATAATTTGTCTAAAAAGGAGTTTATATGGGCTCTAAAGACTATGATAAAGAATTACAAGATAAAATACCGGATTTTAAGGAAAAAGAAGAGGAAATACCAAGTGCCGGTAGCTTTGATATATCTTCTGCCACCAGTGCTGTTACCATACACGGGTGGAAACAGATTTTAGGAATAATATCAGTGGCGGTAATCGTAATTGGGAGCTGGGAACTGTTAGTCAGGATTTTTAATGTACCCACTTTTGTATTACCTTCTCCCAGCGCAATCATAAGGGCATTAATATTGTCTTTGCCTAATATATATACCGATTTCCTTTTTACCTTGGCTGAACTGGTTTCCGGTTATGTAATAGGGGCATCGATAGGTTTAATATTAGCGGCGTTGCTTATCCAAGTACCTTTTTTGGAAAAAATAATCACACCTTATATACTGTTATTGATTACTACTCCAACCATAGCTTTGGTTCCTTTACTTATGCTAAGGTTTGGCTTTAATATTGGTCCGAGGATTATGGCCGTGGCTTTAGCTGTAGGTCCCATGGTGATGATTAATTCGGTTACCGGATTCAGGAGGACTGATTTAGCTAAGGTAGCTCTAGCTAAATCTTACGGGGCTTCCACTTCGCAAATTTTTCTAAAAATAAGGTTTCCGCTTGCTTTGCCCATGATAAATGTCGGTTTGTTGGTAGGAGGTATTTTTGGACTAATAACTGCCGTAGGCTCAGATATGGTGGGAGGTAAAATGGGGCTTGGTAATAAACTTTCTTATTACGGCTCTTTAGCAAGAATGGACGCTTTTTTTGGAGTAATAATTTTAGTGGCGGCTACGGGAATATCAATATGGATATTGATTTCTTGGATTGGAAGAAAATGGGCTAGCTGGAAAGAATAGGCGATAATTCGATTCTTTGATATTTAAATAATTTTTGTTTCGTAAAATTAAATAATATTTAATCAATTGTATTGATATAATATAACATAAACTTTAGTGTTATATTATATTCCGGTTCCTAAGTTTTTACATCGAAAGCTCTGATTAATTAGCAAATTTTAAAAACAACTCTTAAAAAACTAATTATTCCGGGAGGTAATAAATGGAAAGAATAAAAATCGGAGTCATAGGTTTGGGATGGTTTGGAGAACATCATGTCGATACCTTATTGCAACTTCCTTTGGCGGAAGTAGCTGCAATTTGTACAAGAAGACCCGATCATTTAAAAAAGATGAGCGATAAATATAATATAAAAAAAACTTATACAAACTACAGGGACATGCTGGATGATAAAAATATAGACATGGTTTCAATAGTTACGCATGTCTCTGATCATAGCCAGATAGCCATAGACTCGATAAATGCAGGCAAACACGTTTTTCTGGAAAAACCAATGGCAAGTACTGTCGAAGAATGCGATAAAATCATTGAAGCTTTGGGTGGTACAGATAAATGTTTTATGGTCGGGCATATATGCAGGTTCGATACCGCATACGCTTTAGCAAAAGAAGAAATCGATAGCGGAAGTATTGGCAAAATAGTATCTATATATGCGAAGCGCAATTTGGCAAAATGGATTACGGAGAGCTCTTTAAATAAAATAAGTGCTTTGTTTGGGGACGGTATCCATGATTTTGATTTGATGTTATGGTATACGAAAGCAAAACCCAAAACAGTTTATGCTAAAACAACAAACACAAGACCGGAATTTAAATATGACGATATAGCCTGGGCTTTGTTTACACTTGATAATGGAACATTTGCGGTCATTGAAAATATCTGGAGCCTTCCCGATAACGTTCCTTATGCGATAGATGCAAAGATGGAAATAATTGGAACCGAAGGCGCGATATGTATAGATAATTCAGGAAGTCATTATGCTGTTTTAACTAAAAAGGGATTAAGTTACCCACAATCGACATATTGGCCGACCGTTCATGGGATAAGAAGGGGATACCTTAAGGAAGAATTTGATTATTTTCTTAAGTGTATTGCCAATAATGAAAAGCCCAAAGTAATCACTCCCAAGGAATCGAGGGACGTCGTTTTTGCGATGAGAATGGCTGAAAAATCATCGGCAGAAAATAAGATAATAGAATTTTGATAATAAAAAAAATTTCCTTTTTAAAAAACCGTAAAAATGAATTACCAATAAATAAAAAGAGGAGGAGATGTCATGATATTTGATCATATAGGATTGGTTACGGATAAAAAAAAAGATAATGAAGATTGGGTCGAGGCAACAAAAGTTTGGGTTACAAATCCCAAGAACCATCCTTTTCATGTGGAATGGCTTCGTTATGAACCCGAGAGTCCTGCACCAAAGCAGCTAAAAGAAAGAAGTCATATTGCTTATCAAGTGGAAGACATAGAATCGGCTGCAAAAAATTTGAATGTTTTGTTGGAACCATTCGAGGTCGGAGGATTTGTAAAAGTAGGTTTTTACGAATATAAAGACGGATCTGTTATCGAGCTTATGCAATATCTGAAAGATAAAAACGAATGGTTTCATGAAAAAAGCTAGTGTTTTTAGTATCGGACAACACCTTTAACAGGAGGATAATAATGAGATTAAATCCAATTAATAATAAGGAATATGACGGAAGAGTCAAAAAATTACAGGGTGAACTGAAATTAAATAACATAGATCTTTTCATAGGCTACAGCAGCGAATGCGAGTCTTCATCTTCAAGATATTTGACCGGATTTTGGCCATTTTTTGATTTTGTTACGGTTATCGTGCCTGCGGAAGGGAAAGCAGCGCTAGTTACAGGAGGACCGGAGTCTCACGATTTTGCGGAAAAATTTTCACATGTTCCACATATTTTTATAAATCCGTTGCTTGTAGAGACTTCTGCGCCGGAGTGGGTTCCAAAAGTTACAAACTTAAGTTTTAAAGACATTATTTTAAAAATATATGATAATCCTATAAAAAAGATAGGCATAGGCAACTGGAATATATTTCCTTACACGTTGTTTAAAGAGCTTATCGATTCATTTTCGGAAGTCGAATTCATAAATGCGGATAATCTATTGTTGAATATCCAAGCAATCAAAACAAAAGAGGAAATTCCGTATATAAATGAAGCATATAGAATAACCCAGGAAGCATTAAAAACTGCTCTAAAGTGTGCCAAACCTGGGATGAAAGAATGGGAAATAGAATCTGCTGCCAGAATAAAGATGCTGGAAATGGGCGCAGAAGGGACTCCTTATCCAACATGGGTCTGTTCAGGTGATAATACAAAACTTAGCTTATGCAGATCTACCGGTAAGGCTGTTAAGGAAAATGAATTAATACAGTTGACGGTCGGAGCGAAGTATATGGGTTATTGCGGTAATATATGCAGGCCTTTTGTTATCGGTAAAACTCCTAAGCCGGTAAAAAGCCTTATAGAAGTTGCGCTAGAAGCAATTGATTATACTGTTGATGCGATAAAACCGGGCATTGTTGCCTCTGATGTTTTCAAGGGGTATTACAATATTCTTTCAAAATATAACTATGAAAATTTTACGCTATACGGTCCTGCCCATGGAACAGGCAGTTCCGAAGTCGAAGGATTATGGCTGGCAAAGAATGCCAATTTTACGATTAAACCGGGAATGTTATTCAATATCGATATATGGCTTTCTGATGGTGTAAACGGAATAAGATACGAAGATGGTATCATGGTTACCGAAAGCGGAATAAGAGAACTTACCAATTATAGAAGAGAAATCATTGAATTATGATGGAGTTAAATAAAGAATTAATTCGCGCTCATATTGAAACAAGGAAAGATGAGATTATCGAATGGATTAAAATCCTGATCAGCTTTCCAAGCGAAAACAGATATCCTGACGGATTTGAGAAACAAGCTCAGGATTTTATAAAAAAAGAATGCGAAAACTGCGGTTTTGATGTGGATGTTTTTTCGCCATTAGATATAAAAAACATACAAGAGCATAAGTATTGGCTACATGGCAGAAATTATGAAGATGATAGAAAAAATGTCGTTGCTAAATGGCACGGACACTCAAAAGGAAGATCCGTTTTGCTAAGCGGACATATCGATGTTGCGCCATTTGAGCCTGATAATTGGAAAATAACCAGACCATTTATTCCAAAAATAAAAGACGGGAAGCTTTTTGGGCGTGGTTCATCGGATATGAAAGGTGGATTAGCTGCATCTTTTTGGGCGTTGAAAATTCTTAAAGATTTAAAATATGAGCCAAAGGGGGATATAATTTTTGAAAGTCTTGTAGATGAAGAGTTTGCAGGCGGCAACGGAACACTCGCGGCACGCTTAAAAGGTTACAATACTGATTTTGCGATAGTCCCGGAGCCGACAAGAATGGAAATTTGCAGCGCATGTCCCGGTGCAATACTTGGAGATTTTGTCATAAGGGGAAATTCGGGAATGCCTTATATGGGGCTTCCGATTCACAATCCTATAAACGGAGCGGCAAGAATAGCAGAGCTGTTTAAAGATTGGATAAAATACTGGAAAAGCATTAATTCTCATGAACTTTTTATAGATAAAGGTAAAGAGCTTAACTATCTTTTATGGGATATGTCAACGCAAGTTTCTGACGAATTCATTCAGATGGGAACTCCTGCTTTAATTAAAATTTCCTGGATAGTGTGGGTTTATCCCGGTACTGACGAAGAGAAATTTTTTAGAATTTTTAAAGAATTTTGGAATGAAAAAATAATGAAAGACACAGTTTTAAAAAATTTTGATATAGATATAAAACAATCGTTTCATTTTGTCAGGCCATGGGAAACGGATAAAAACAGCAAAGGAATAAACGAAATCATTGAATCTTATTATAAATATACAGGAAAAGAAACAAGTATTACCGGAGCGACTTTTTCATGCGATATGGCAATTTATGGAGATGTGGGAAAGATCCCCGTAATTTTATTTGGCCCAAGGGGAGACAATCTGCATGGTTCGGATGAATGGGTAATGATTGAAGATATATTTGATCTTATAGGAATATTTGCTTTATTTATTAAGAATTGGTGCCGGTAAATAGTTGGTTAATATAGCAAAATCATGTCGGGATCGTATAATTTTCGTGTATCGAATATAAGAAATGCCAATACTCCAAATATTTCAATCTCAGCACTGTAATTTTATCAATTTTTATAAATTGCCAGAATATTATCTATCGAAATGTCCGGGGTTAAATAATGAGAAGGCCCGATTATGATGCCACCTTTTCCCATAAACAATTTCTTTATTTTTTTTACTTCTTTTTTTATAATTCCAGGTTCGGCAAGAGGTAAAAATTTTTGCGAATCCAGTCCTCCATGAAAACATATGTATTTAGCAAATTTATTTTTAAGATTTTCAAGGTCCATGTTTTTTGCGGAAACCTGAACCGGATCCAGTATGTCGACCCCTAATTCGATTAGATCAGGTATTATTTCGATGCAACTGCCGCAAACATGAAAACATACCAAAAGGTTATATCTTTTGGCTTCCGTAATTAATGATTTGTACCATTTTTTATAATATTTTCTCCAAATTTCGGGAGATATCATAAGGCTTTGCTGATCTGCAAAATCATCCCATATGCCATAAAGATCGATGTATTTTCCTATACTTTCAAGGTTGGTTTTGTTGAATTCAACCATGAATTGCCCTATTTTGCCAATCAAGGTTTCCGCATACTTTTTATTTGATATCAGATCCATGAACAGTTTATCCATTCCTCTCAAGTAAGTAGAGACCATGAATATGCTGTTTAAGCAACTCGTGTTTAAAAAATATTCATCCGATTTTTTAAATTCAGAAAGCTTTAATTTTCTTTGCTCTTTAAAACTATTAAAAACAACCTGTTCGGTATTGTTTCTGTATGTTGAAAAATCGAACCATTTTATATCCGGATATTTGTATTTGCATAGATCATTTATATCATCCTTTGAGTATAGCGGAGGATTTTTTGAAAAAAC
>JAQUMQ010000033.1 GCA_028718045.1 Actinomycetota bacterium | reverse complement strand
TAGAAATGATATATAAAGCGCTCAAGAAAAGTAATTAAAAATCATGAATAAATATTTGATTTGTTTTTAAAAAATATATATACGGAAATTATTATGAAAAATATGGAAAGCATAATTGAAAGATATAAAAAATTATCTACTCCTGCCATATCGGATGCACTGGATAAAATGGGGATAAGATGCGGATGCGAGGGCTTAAAACCGATATTTTATGGTTTAAAAGCTGTTGGCTATGCCGTTACTTTAAAATATGCGCCGGTTAGCTTGAAAAATGAAAGCGTAGGAGATTATATCGATGATATCAAGGAAGGATCAATGCTGGTTTTGGATAATGAAGGACGGACAGACTGCACTGTCTGGGGAGGCATTTTGACTGTTGTTTCAAAAGAAAAAAACATTGCAGGAACTGTTATCAATGGGGTATGCAGGGATGTAGAAGTAATAAGAGAATTGAAATACCCTTTATGGAGCAAGGGGCACTTTATGGTAACAGGTAAAGATAGAGTTGGTTTGATAGGATTTAATGTCCCGGTATCGATCGGAAACATAAGAGTTAATCATAATGATCTTGTTGTTGCGGATGACTCTGGTGTTGTTGTGGTACCTGAAGAAAAAATAAATGAAATCGCAGATGCCGCCGAGTTGATCGAAAAAAAGGAAGAAGAAATTTTAAAAAGTTTTAAAAAAGGACTTTCATTAAGAGAGGCAAGGCAGATTTTCGGATACCATAATTTACAAAGAAAAAATAAAAGTTAAAAAATAAAAATTAATGACCGGCAGGAAGAAAGGAATAAAGTTTTGAAAGAATTAAGCAAGAAAGAAATTATAAGTCGAGGATTAAAATTATCGACGACGAATATCTCAGACGCTCTTGATGCCATTAATCTTAAAAGCGGAATTTCAGGAATACTTCCCGCTTATGATTGTCCGAAAATTTTTGGACGTATAGTTACAATGAAAATTACGGCAGCCGGATTGACACGATCCGATTCCCATCTTGGAATCAATGCCATAGAAGTTGCGGATGAAGGAGACATCATAGTCATCGATAATGGCGGACGAAAAGATGTGTCTTGCTGGGGTGAAATTTTAAGTTATGGTGCAAAAAATAAAAAAGTAGCCGGAGTTATAATCGACGGTGCATTCAGGGACATTGACGATATAAAACCAATAAATTTTCCGGTTTTTGCCAGAGCCGTAGTTCCGGTTACTGCAAGAAAAAGAATAATGTCTCTTGATACGAACAAGATTATTCAGTGTGGAGGAGTCCAGGTAAGACCCGGAGATTATGCGATGGCTGACGGGAGCGGAGTAGTTATCATACCTTCGGAGAAAATAAATGAAGTATTGGACAAGGCCGAAGAATTATTTGAAAAAGAACAAGCCATGATAAAAGAAATTAAATCCGGTAAATCGATACTCGAAGTAGACAAAAAATATAATTACGAAAAGATGGTATAGAGGAACTTATGATGAATGACAATATTAGTAATGAGAAGTATTTTCTTGAAAAATTAAAAGAATACCAAACTGCAACTTTACATGAAGCATATGGCAAAAAGGGAGCTTTGCCTTCAGCGATAAAACCTCTGTCCGATTCATTTTCGGTAACAGGTAAAGCGGTTACTGTTGATCTGCGTCCTGCGGATAATATAGTTTTGCACCATGCAATTTACGAAGCTGAAAAAGGGGATGTTCTTGTCGTCGACGCTAAAGGATATACCGAAGCAGGGGTATGGGGCGAAATAATGAGCTATGCTGCTTTCTTAAGGGGAATTGCCGGCTTAGTTGTTTATGGTTGTGTCAGGGATAAAAAAGAAATCATCGATATGGGCTTTCCCGTATTTTCGATCGGTACATGCATAAAGGGAACAACGAAATTTGCCCCTGGTTCAATAAATGAATCCATATCTATAGGAGGCATAATAATAGAAAAAGGTGATTATATCAGAGGAAATAGCGACGGTGTTATTGTCATAAAAGGAAAAGATATCAAAGAAGTGCTTGCCAATGCAGAAAGGATAACTGAAAAAGAAAAAACAATAATCACTCAGTTAAAAGAAGGCAGAACCACTTTGCAAACATACAATTTCAAGTAAGTTTCAGAAAGAGAAATTTTATCAATGTATTGAATAATTATTAAAATTTATTATTTTATTATGTGCGGAGGAAGTAGTGACAGAAAAAAACGTAGAAATTTCGGGAGTAAAGTTTAAGAATCCTTTAATAGTCGGATCAGCGACTCCAACCTGGGATTCAACAAGAATGAAAAGATGTATAGAAGGCGGAGCTTCGGGAGCAATCGCAAAATCTTTATTTGGAAATTCTGCCGCAATCGGAAGAAAATATCCGAGACCTAGATTTAAATTATTTGATTACCGTGAATATCCGGGGTATCCGGATAATTTACCGGGGAGTTTTACGCTAAGATCATTAGAGGAATGCTCTTCTTTTAATTATGCGGATTATATGAACGACATAAATAAAGCAAAAGATATGGTAGGAAGTGACGGAATCATAATCGCAAGTCTTTCGGGAGCCACAAAAGAAGAATGGATCGAAATGTGCGAGATGGTAAACCAGACGAAAGCAGATTGGGTTGAACTTAATAATTCTTGTCCTTTTGCGGCGGACATGGGAGTTAAAATAGGTGCGGGAGCAGTAGATTTGACTAAGGAATTTGTGCATGCATGCAGTCGTGTACTAAAAAAACCTTTTAGCGTAAAAATTACACCTCAAACATCTGATTCGGTATCGCTGGCAAAAATGGTTGAAGAAGAAGGTGCTTCTGCCATAAATCTTTCAGCCAGATTGTCGGGAATAATGCTTGATATAGACACAGCAGCTCCGATTGGCTGGGAGTCGATCGGAGGCTATGGCGGTCCTTATCTTCTTGGATATGGACTAAAAACAACGTTTCAGGTGGCAAAAGCGGTAAAAATCCCTATTATCGGCGGCCTTGGGGTTTGGAAATGGCAGGATGTAATTAAATATATAATGGTAGGTGCCAGCATAGTACAGACGGTAACCGCGGTGATGTTACGAGGCTTTAATGTCACCGGTAAGTGGATGAAAAATATTGAGCAATGGATGGATGCAAAAGGATACAAAAGCATAAACGATATAAAAGGAATTGCTCTTGAAAATATAAAGAAGACTTCAGAAGTCGAAAGGGATTTCAAAGGGATAAAATTTTCGGTTGATACGGATCTTTGCAGCAAATGCGGAGTATGTTTGAAAAGTTGTATGTATGAGGCAATATCACTTACAAGTGCAGGTGCGGTTATAAACGATAATTTATGTGACAGGTGCGGAATGTGTAGCGAGGTATGCCCGCAAAGAGCTGTTAGGATGTATAGAAATACCTAAAAATCATATTAAGGTAAAAATAATAAACGTACAAAGACAACAAACGTATTTATATTGCTTGAAAATTTTTTCTAAAGAGAAGCCATAAAATTAATGTTTTTAAGAAATAAATAAATATTAACAAAACCTATTTTGAGATCAAGGATTATATGATTTAAAAAAATGATCTCAAATGATATGCGTGAAGGTAGAAAAATTGAGACTAGAGGTTTTAATATGATTGATTTTAAGGTTTTTTTCCCGAATGTCGTTTTGTCCGGAGAATGCGCAATCGAAAATATAGCCGGACAAGTTAAAAGGCTAAATGGTAAAAATGTCCTTATATTGACTGATTATAATATAAGCAAATTGCCTTTTATGAGTGTTGTCGAAGATTTGATAAAAAAGAACGGCTTCGGAGTATCGATATGGAATAAAGTTTTACCCAATCCTAATCTGGCGACAGTAAAAGAAGCCATTGCCTTTTTAAATGATAATAATTGCGATTTGGTTGTTGGAATCGGTGGCGGAAGTGTGTTGGATACCGCAAAAGCGGTTGCGGTAGTAAGTAAAAATGAAATGGATATTGAAAAGTGCCTCGGTCTTTTCAATATAAAAAAAAGAGGTTTTCCTTTGATACTTGTTCCCACTACTTCAGGTACCGGCAGCGAAGCCACTCACATATCCGTTTTGGTAGATGAAAATACAAATCAGAAAGTTGCGATTTATTCGGAATACAATATGGCGGATGCCGTAATAATCGATTACCGGCTCACGTATGATCTTCCGCCCAATATTACTGCAGAAACGGGACTGGATGCGTTGACTCATGCTATCGAAGCTTTCGCAAGCAAGGGAGCAAATTTATTAAGCGATTTGTTTGCGATAAATGCGATAGAAATGATTTGCGGAAATATAGTAAATGCTTATATCAAAGGCAATCATGATAAGGATGCAAGAAAATGGATGGCTCTAGGTTCTTTTTATGCAGGAATAGGTTTTTGCAGCGCAGGGCTTGGAGCTGCACATGGTCTGGCATATCCTTTAATTGATTATGGCCTTTCGCATGGAAGATCGGTGGGTATATTTTTACCGTGGGTAATGGAATATAATCTTAGTTTTGCAAAAAGCAAATACGCAAAAATTTCAAAAGCGTTGGATAAGTCCTTTTATGCAATTACGGAAAGCGAAGCAGCCGAAAAATCCATAGATCTTATAAAGAAAATAATTAAAAATCTGGGCATCTCATATAGGCTAAGAGATTATGGAATAAAAACCAAAGATTTGGATGATATGGCAAAAAATGCATTCGAAAGCTCCAAAAGGCTGCTTGATTTCAATCCGAGAGATATTTCTTTGGAAGATGCTCAATCAATATATAAAAAAGCTTACTAAGATATGGAACAAATAAAGACAAGCATACTGATAATCGGAGGCGGAGGCGCCGGCTGCAGAGCGGCTCTTGCCGCAAAAAAAAGTAGTCCCGGATTGGAAGTGACTTTAGTTACGGAAGGACAGTTCGGTTTTAGCGGAAGCACGAATTTGTTTGCATCTGAAACATTTGGCATAAATGCTCCTTTTGATTTTGAAGAAGATGGAGATAAGCCGGATATTTATTATCAGGATATGATTGAAACCGGATTAGGATTGGCAGACAGAAAGCTTTGCAGAGTAATTGCCGATAAAGCAGCCAAAAGAGTCAAGGAGCTTATGGACCTTGGAATCGAGTTCGATAAAAATATCGACGGCAGGGTAAAGCAAATGAAGCTATCGGGATGCAGCAAAGCAAGATCTTTATCCGTTAACGGAAAAACAGGATTTGAGATTGTAAAAGTTTTAAAAAAAGCAATTATTGAATCTGGTGTTAAGGTAATCGAAAACTGCAAATTCATAGGTTTTGCAAATGCACAAGAAGTTGTTTCTGGGGCGATATTTGAGCAATCGAGACATTTTCTTTTTATAAAATCCAAAGCAGTCATACTGGCAACCGGCGGTGCAGGAAGAATTTTTAAATATAATGTAAACTCCAAGTTTTCTTTTGGGTATTATGGCTACGCTGCTGCATTAAGAGCCGGAGCAAATCTTGTAAACTTTGAATTTATACAAATCGGACCCGGTGTTGTTTTTCCTCGCAAGAGATTTATTGTCCATTCGTATGTGTGGTCATTCTTGCCTAGACTATTGAATAAAGACGGGAAGGATTTTTTGAAAGAATATCTTCCAAATGGTGTCGATGTTACGGAAGCGCTAAATGCAAAAAGATTTTCATATCCTTTTTCGTGCAGGACTATCGCAAAGTATGTCGATATAGCCATGTTTAACGAAATTATAAAGGGAAATGAAACCGATAACGGCGGTATCTTTCTTGATATTAGCCACATTAAAACAAAAGAATTGATGGATAAAGCCGAGGTTTTATACAAAGTTTTCAAGGAAATTGATTTTGATATAACAAAAGAAAAGTTGGAAATAGCTCCAATGGTACAGTCGTTTAACGGAGGTATTTTGATAGACAGCATGGCTCGGACAGGAGTGGAAGGTTTGTTTGCTGCCGGAGAAGCAAGCGGGGGTGTTCACGGAGCAGACAGGCCTGGCGGAAATAATTTGATAGAAAGCCAAGTATTCGGATATGAAGCCGGTATTGCATCTGCCGACTATGTGTCGGGGAAAAGCAAGCCTGATAAATATAAAGATGAAAAAATAAACCTGTTATTGCCGGTTAACAACGAAGATGAAATCAAAAAAATAAACTATTTAAAAGATTTGTTTTCCAGATATTTAAGCATCATAAGAAATGCAGAGGGTTTAGAAAAAGTCATTTCGATAACCGAAGAAATAATCGAAAAAAATTTTATAAAAAGTAATGGTATATTCTCGCAGTCATGCTCTATGGCACTGGTCGGGAATGCTATTGCAAAAGCATCTCTTTTAAGGAAAGAATCGAGAGGAACGCATTACAGGGAAGATTTTACATCAGAATCCGACTTGCTGCAGAAGAGGATATTGCTACGGTTTGAAAAAGATAAAGTGATTTCAAGCTTTGAAAAGTAATAAATAATTATTTAGAGGAGATCATATGGAAGATTTTAGGGATTATCTGAAGATTTTAAGAGAAAAAGGCGAAATTACCGATGTTGAACGCAACATAAGTCCGGTATTGGAAATAGGCGAAATCGAAAAAAAATTCGACAGAAAAAATACCGTTTTTTTCAAAAATATAGATGGCTACGACATGCCTGTCGTAGCCAATATTTTTAATAAGTTGGAAAACATTGCCATGGCTCTTGGTGTCAAGACGCAAAATATAAAAGACAAAATTATCAAATCCGTGGAAAATCCGCTAAATACCGTAGTTGTTAAAGCTAAGGCTCCCGTACATGAAATAGTAAAGACAGGAGAAATTGATACAATCAAGATTTTACCGATTCCCAAGCATTACAGAAAAGACGAAGGCAGATATATAACTTCCGGAGTGATTCTTGCCAAAGATCCCGAAACAGGTGTAAGCAATCTTTCTTTTGCCAGGATGAAAGTTAACGAGAACAATAAAATAAATGTCATGATCAATCGCGAGAGACATCTCATGAGGTATTTTTTAAAAGCCGAGAAAAAAGGCAAACCTCTTGATGTGGCAATCATAATAGGTGCTCATCCTGCGGTTTGGCTGGAAGGAGCAATGCCTGACGGATTGGTAAATGACGATATGGACGAGATGAACATAGCTGCTGCGTTGATAGGCAAACCTTTGGAAGTCGTCAAGGGGAAAACAATTAATCTTGAATATCCGGCGAATGCCGAAATTGTTATTGAAGGTAAAATAATCGATGGAGTAAGGGAAGACGAGGGACCTTTCGGTGATTATTCAGGTGTATATGATATTCCGCCAAGAAAAAATCCGGTAATTGAGGTTTCTGCCATAGTAATGAGAAAGAATGCAATTTATCATGATTTGCTTCCGCATACGTTGGAGCACTTCTATCTTGGCGGCATTCCGCGTGAAGCTGATCTTTTGAAAAGAGTAAAAACGGCAATGCCTTCAGTTCAAGACATTCATTTGACTTCAGGAGGTTGTGCGCGTTTCCATGCTGTAGTTAAATTAAGAAAAAAAGCTGAATCTGAAGTAAACCATGCAGTTTTTGCAACACTTTTTCCAACAGAATCCGCAAGAGATATAAAAGTCGTGGTTGTAGTTGACGAAGATATAGATATTTATAATCCTTTTGATGTCGAATGGGCGATCGCAACCAGGGTACAGTGGGACAGAGACATTTTTGTAGTAAAAAAAATGGAAGGGCTATTGGATCCTTCAGCTATATCTACCACCCCTCCTTCTATTTTAAATGAAAATGACGAAGTTTTAACTTCGAAAATCGGAATAGATGCCACAATACCATTCGATAAACCTGAATGGCGCGAATTATATGAACGTATAGGTTTTTAAGACAATAAAAATAATGAAGGGAGTTTGAAATGGGAAATATAAATAATAAAGAAGAACTGATATCGAAACATAATAAGTATATCATGCCGTCTGTTCATGTAAGCTATAAAGAACCTTTATGTATTAAAAAAGGCGAGGGCGAGTATTTGTATGATCTTGACGGGAAAAAATACCTCGATTTTTATACCGGAATAATGGTAATAGTGTCAGGACATTGCAATAAAAAAGTGACGGATGCGGTTTCGGCACAAATAAAAGAACTTCAACATTCCACTTCTTTTTTTATCAATATACCTGTTGTCGAGCTTGCGGAAAAATTAGCAAAAATCACCCCGGGAAAACTTCAGCAGTCTTTTTTTGTGAACTCAGGTTCTGAAGCGGTTGAAGGAGCCATAAACCTTGCGCAGATATATACAGGAAAAGACACGGTAATAGGTCTTCAGCATGGTTATCACGGAAGAACGCTGCTGACCAAAACACTGACTGCTATTTCTGTATGGCGCGAAGGTCAGACCAACATATCAAATATAAGATACACGCCTAATGCATATTGTTATAGGTGTAATTTCAATTCGTCTCCCGACCGTTGCGATATGGCTTGTGCAAGATATCTGGAAGAAGTTATACAAACACAAACCAAAGGTGAAATAGCTTGCGTGGTTGCCGAAACCATACAAGGAGTTGGCGGTTTGATATTTCCCCCAAAGGATTATTTTAAAATTATTGCAGAGATAACAAAAAAATACGGAGGATTGCTTATAATCGATGAGGTGCAGTGCGGTATGGGCAGGACCGGCAATATGTTTGCAATAGAACATTATGACGTCGAGCCTGACATAATAGCTATGGCAAAAGGACTTGCAAATGGATTTCCGATAGGAGTCTTTATATCTACAGAAGAAATAGCTTCGTGTTTTTATGGGCCTTCGGTATCGACTTTCGGAGGAAATCCGGTTTCATGTGCAGCCGCCAGTGCAAATCTTGATTATATTTTTGAAAATAAGACAATCGAAAATTCTAAAAAAATCGGACGTTTGTTTGAGGAACAGCTTATGCTTTTAAAGGAAAAATACAAAATAATCGGTGACGTAAGAGGAAAAGGACTTTTCTGGGGTATCGAATTGGTTAAAGATTTAAAAACAAAAGAGCCTGCTTCTGAGGAAACGGAAGAAATACTTCAATATTGCAAAGATGAAGGTTTGTTGATTGGTGAATGCGGAGATTACTTCCATGTTTTAAGACTCGGACCACCACTAAATATCAGTGAAGAAAAAGCATATGAAGGAATAAAAATTTTGGATAAAGCTATTTCAAAATTAAATTTCAAATAATAAAGAATCAAATATAACATGAAGGGAGAGATGCATGGCTGAAGATAATGCCGAAAAAGGAAAGTTAAAAAGGGTTATTGGAACAATGGATGTATTTGCCATTTCGGTTGCAACTGTAATTTCTGGTATATTTTTCGGGTGGAATTATGGTCTTGGAATTACCGGACCTTTCGGATTTTTGATTGCTATTTTGTTTTCATTTGTTTTTTACGGTTTAGTTTTGATGTGTGATTCCGAGCTTGGTTCGTCTTTGCCAAAAACAGGCGGAGAGTATCTTTTTGCCGAAAGGGCTATGGGCGGAATGGCAGGAACGATTACTGCAGCATATATTTTACTTACGTCAATTACCGGCCTTTCATCGGTGGCAATGGGTTTTGCAAGTTATCTTCATAGTATTTCGGGCTTCCTGAATGAATCTATTATTGCAATCATATCGATTGCAATTGTTATGATACTGGCTATTTTGAATATAAAATTTTCTTCGAAAGTACAGCTAATAATAACAAGCTTGGCCATAGCTGTGATAGCGGTATTTATAATAATCTCGGGCATAAACAATCAAGGTGTTACCATGTATACCAATCCTGTTCCTATACAGGGCGGATTTCTGGGATTTCTGATGGCAATACCGTTTGGTATGTGGTTTTTTATAGGATGCGATACCACTATCGGATTAGCAGAAGAGCTGAAAAATCCCGGAAAGTCACTTCCGAAAGGATTTCTTTTTTCGATACTTACTCTTTTAGCCGTTGCTTTACTGGTATGGTGGGCTTCGGTAGGAATAATGCCATGGGAAGAACTAGGAGCCGCAGATGCGCCCATTATTGTTGCGATCTGGAATATTGCTCCACCTATTGTTATTACCTTGATTAATATTGCTTCAATCGCATCGCTATTCGGAACGCTGCTGGGGCTTATGCTTTATTCGTCAAGAATTCTTTTTGCGGTTGCAAGAGACGGATATCTTCCAAGGGCTTTTGGATTTTTACAGCCTAAATTTACAAGTCCGTACATATCTGTTTTG
>JAQUMQ010000032.1 GCA_028718045.1 Actinomycetota bacterium | reverse complement strand
TATATCCCATCATTGCCCGCATCATATAAACTATCCGGTATCTTGTTAATGTTTTCTGCAAGAAGTTTTTCATACTTATCCAACGATATATGTTTTTTTGTTATCGTATTTTTTTGGAAACCGGTCCCGGCACTGTTTAATTTATTACTGTCATTGCTTTTTGTTTTAGTCAAATTTATGGCAGCTGTATTAAAATCTCCATAATAAACCGCGGGTGTAAATCCGAATATTTTATTTATGTAATCCAAAGTTTCGCTACCTATAAAAACAGCAGTGTCGTTGTCGGTAAAAATATTTCTTATGAAGGAAAGCATGTTTTTATTATTTGCATTACCGGTGGTTGAATCGGAGTAATTTTCATTTTCAGGATAAGAAAGAATCAATAATTCTTTTGCGCGGCTGCATGCTACATAAAAAATTCTTTTTTCTTCCTCAAGCATTAATGCTTTGAGATCATCCTCGAATTTTTTAACGCTTCCGTAATAGCTTTTTTTAGACCAGATTTTTCCATCTTTTCTTAAGGCGGATGGAAGCTCATAACATTTTTTTTGATTTCTTCTCGGTTTATAATCTTGTTCCCAAAGAATGGGTAGAAAAACCACCTTAAACTCAAGACCTTTTGCGGCATGTATGCTCATCAGCTTGACAGAATTTTCTTTAGAAATAACCTGTGTGTCAGGATCTTCGTAATCAGCTTTTGCCATATCTTTGAGATAAACTACAAAGCTGTCAAAATTTGCATTAAAATTATTTTCTTCAAATTCCAAAGCAAGCTTAATCAGGTTTTCGACATTCATTATTTTCCTTTTTGCAGATATCCCAAACCTTGAATTCAGCTCATCGTATAAGCCTGAAAAATGGAAGATATGACTTATTATTCCGCCAAGACTTAATATCTGCGAATATTTTATGTACTGGCTTAGTTCATTTGCGAAAAGCCTTATTCGTGCTTTAGCTTCACTGCTTATATCTCCGTTTGATTTTAAATTTTTGATGGACTCTGTCAATGTATTGACGCTGCTTTTTATGAAACTGCCGTGAAAAACGTCACCCGTCTTGGGTACGCCGGTATCTTTTGACTCATCACATCCGAAACCTTTATACTCACTTGATTTCATATCATCCGTCGCATATTCTTTAGCGTTACTGTTTCTTAAAAAGAATACGTCTCTGTCTGAAATTTTATACTTAGAAGATTTAAGCAGATAAACGAGTGCTTCATCATCATTTATATTATGAATCAGCTTTAACCACGACAAAATGAATATTATCTCGGGTTCATAAAAATAACTTTTGCTTCCAACTGTTTCATATCTTATATTGTTTTTTTTAAAAGACTTTATGATTTCGTCAAATCTTCTTCTTCTGCATAAAACAGCCATATCGCTTAATTTATAGTTCTGTAAAATAAGGCTTTTGATCATTTCCGAAATCTGGTCAGCTTCTTGCTCGAGAGAATTCTTTTTAAAAAATATGATAGCAGACTCCTTATTTTTGCTTCCGGGTTTTACGATTTTTTTCTCTCTGTTTTGATTTTCGTTAATGATTGAATTGGCAAAATCAATTATCGCTTTTCCTGAACGAAAATTCGTAGTCAAAAAGAACGTATCGACAAGCTTGCCGCATTCATCCTCAAAATAACTAAAATCTCGTATATTTTCGATACATGCGCCCCTAAACCCATATATGCCCTGGTCATCGTCACCCACAACCATTAATTTGTTATTTTGCTTTGCAAACAACATGGAAAGAAGGTACGCTTGAGCATTATTCGTATCTTGAAATTCATCCACAAAAATATATTTATATCTTTCCGAATATTTATTTTTAACTGATGCGTTGTTTTTAAACAAAAAATAAGGAAGAAAAATTTGATCGGAATAATCGATTAAGTTGTTTTTTCTTTTTGCAGCTTCATAATTTTCATAAATATGACAAAGTTCGTCTATGCAAGGTATTTTACATTCTTCTTCTTTGCGCAATCCCAAACTTTTATATTCATTTAACTTTCTGGTATAAGAATTTACATATTCTTTAAGATTTCCAACAGTGATAAGGTTGTTTTTTAAATTCCACACATAATCAAGCAAATCATTTACAAACTTACCTATATCTTTTCCTGCTTTAAGCTCTTTAAATCTGTAAGTCTTAAAAATACCGTAAATAATCTGCCAAGATTGAACTTCGTTTATAAGTTTAAAATTCTTTCCAAAGCCAAGAACAAAACTATTTTCCTTTATTATATTATTGCCAAAAGAGTTAAAGGTATAAATATCGACATCTTCCGAATTTATTTCATTGCCAAGGTTTTGTCTTATCCTTTCTCTCATATTTTCAGCAGCATTGTTCGTAAAGGTAAGTGCTAAAATTTCGTTAGGTTTTGCCGATTTTTCTTTTAATATTTTTATGATGTTGTCTGTTAATACATGCGTTTTCCCTGAACCTGCGCATGCAATTATTTTTTTTATCTTGCTTTCACTTTCGATTATTCTTTTTTGTTCCTCGGTTAAGTTAAATTTGGTTTCCATAGTATTTTTCACAGAATATTTTATAATTACAATAATAACAGCTCATATAGTCTTTCGGGTTAGTTTCAAATTTTTCGTTTTTTATGCCTGACGTTATTTTCATGATTTTTTCCGTTAACTCATCTTTTTTATAATAATCGGAAGGCATCATTAAAAAAGGATCCTTGTCTTTGCTTATAAAATAATACTTTAAAACTATGTTCATATCTTTTAAACCGATGTTTTCCTTATCCGGAAAATCGCATGATTCGATCGCAAGTCTGTAAATCTTTAATTGCAGTTCTTCCTTGAGCTCCTTATCCGAGTATTTGTTTGAAGAAGATTTGAAATCAATAATTTCCATATTGTTTCTATTTGAAATATTTATAAAATCTATCTTTCCGGTAATATAGTCATCGCCGCTTAATTTAAATACGAAATCCTTTTCGCAAAAAAATAATTTGCCGTCTGGTTTTTTCGTTAAATTTTCAATTAATTCAGATACAAAAAAAATATGAAAATTATTGAAATCCCTGATGCTGTTTTCTTTAAACTCTTCTATATAAAAATCATATTTAAACTGACTTTTAACCGCATCGACTTCATCATTTGCTATTTTTAAAAGATCCTCAATTTTATAATCTTTACTCTCCTCAAAAAATCTTCTGATTATTTCATGATAAACACGGCCTATGAGCATCGAATACTTTTCTTCCTCACCTTTTACCTTTAAAAAATATTTAAATTTATACTTTAAGGGGCATTTATCATAAGATTCAAGCGAGCTATACGAAAAAAAATTTTTCTGGATTTCGTAGGGATTCGTATCATTTAAAGTTTCTTTCCTTAAATTCCACCATGAGTCAGGTCCATAAAGTTTTTTTAAAGAAACGAGATAACGATTATATTTTTCTTTGCTGACATACATGTTGTTTTCGATCCTATTCGTCAAAACAAGAGCTTTCTTTTTTAAGAGCCATTTATTTTTTATATATTCAAAGCAAATCCTTTTAACAATCGAATCCTTGCTTTTACAAAAAGAACCTGATGCATCAGGGATCATATCGGTTTTACATTTATCGACCTTTAAGCTTTTGCACTTATTCAAATCATCGTTCAATTCCTGGAAAAAAGGTGATTTAGCCTTGTATTCATTGGATGTAATATATAAATAATTTTTTGCCCTGGAAATACCCATGGCAAGAATTCTTCTTTCTTCTTCGATATGGTTTCTCTTTGCTTCTTCCTCGGTTGCAATCTTTCTTTGTTTAAACACCTGAAATATTTTAAGGTCATAAGTTTGAGGACACGAAAAGTCCGACGGAAGATACCCTTTGTTTAAAAAAGGAATGAATACGGCTTCGAAGTCATAATTTTTACTCTCGTAAAAGCTGATTATCCTGATACCTTCGTCGCTTCGAATATCTTTTGTGCTTTCTTCGATTTCTTCGATAAATTGGTTGTTTCTAAGGTTATCGATATAGTTTATATAATCTTTAACATCGTTTTTTGGAAATTTATTTTTGCTGAAACTTTTAACACTTTCAAGATAATCGGTTAGCGTTTTTATGAGATTTTTCTCAATCAAATCTTCCCGATCATAACTTTTTATTATTTTAAATAATCCTATGTTTTTATCCTTTATAAGATTTGCAAAAAAATCAAAGGAATTTGAGTTTATTTTTTTTGAAAATCTGCTTATCGAAACAATAAATTTTTTAAGGATCTCATAATTATCGATATCGATTTTTTTAAAGCTTCTTAAATTTTTCGTTATGTATTGCCAAATGTTTCTGTATGATTTTTGAGCATAACTTCTAGTGTAGGCTATTTCCATTTCTTTGAAAAATAAAGGCTGCATGCCAAACAGCTCCGAAAAAAGTACGCATTTGACATATTCGTCAACGGAGCTTGACGGATCATCTTCTTTTTTTGGATTTTCATTTACCGGTAAGCTCTTACGTGATTTGTTGTAATCACTGACAAGAATGCATAATTTACAGATATTTAAAACTTGTTTTACGTATTTGCTCCCCAGTGTTGACCTTGAATTTCTAAGATAATATGCCACCTTGTTTTGAGATAAAAAATTTTCAATGATGTTTGTTTCGTATTCCGATCCCTTTAAAATGATAGCCATATCGCTTAGCTTGATATTCTTTACGAAATGAAGAAAATGAATTTTGCAAATAATGAAATTCAATTCATCATGCAGGTTATGGAAGCTTGATAATACAACTTCTCCGTTCAGTGTATTTTTTTGAACCGAATCAGATCTTTTTTTTATGCGAATCTTATTCCTGCCGATAAAATCATTTAAAATTTCGTTAATAACAAAATCATTTCTGAAATTATATTTTAAGGTAACGATATTTTCGAAAGAGAGATTTTTATAAATATCGAAATAGCTGCTTGAATTTGACCCACGAAATGCATAGATCAGCTCGTCGTCATTCCCGAAAAATATTACATTTCCGTTTGATATGTTTTGTATTATCTCAGTGCATGCAAAATTAAGCTCCTGGCAATCATCCACAATGATGAATTCATATTCTTGTTTATAAAAATTTGAAACGGTTTTTTCATTTTTTAATATATCTGCCGTATCTTTTAAAATTCTTCCGTAATCATAAAAATCATTTTCCTGCATTTTCTTTTTATACTGAAAGTAAATATTGTTTATTTCATACATGAGTTGATTTACATAAGGCGTGAATTTGCTTGCCAGATGTTCAGGATCAAGTGCATTTTCTTGCGCCCTTAATATATAATCAAAAATTTCTTGTGTGACGCTTGCTTTTGTGAAATCATTGCTTTTTAGCAATTTTACTGTTTGGAAATAATCATCCTTATTTAAGTCATTTAAAATAGAAATGATCAGATCCCATTGTCGGGGAGCATTCAATAAGTTTATTTCCGACGTTATTTTATCAAAATAGTCATGGAATTTTATTTTATTTTCATAACTGT
Source organism: Actinomycetota bacterium (assembly GCA_028718045.1). Lineage (GTDB taxonomy): Bacteria > Actinomycetota > Humimicrobiia > Humimicrobiales > Humimicrobiaceae > JAMDDL01. The sequence continues at coordinate 4,751 of JAQUMQ010000032.1, read as the reverse complement.
GATTTTTTAAACAGTTAAAATCATCTTTTTCGAAACTGTCATCAATCCTTATCTTGTTTATAAAATCAAGACAAAAAGAATAAAAAGTCATTATGGGGATTTCCAACAACGTTTTCTCCAAACTGCGGGAAATTTCTTCTCTGTAAAATTTAGAGATTTTCCTGTTGAAGGTAAAAACTAGGATTTTGCTGGAATCTACTTTTTTTTCCGTTATGAAGTATTTTATAAGTTGAATCAAGAAACGACTTTTACCCGTTCCGGCACCACCGGTAACAAGATAGTTACCATTTCTTTTAGATATCTTTTCAAAAACACTTATTTGGTTAAATTCTAAAGGCATTATTTTACAAAAAAATAAGGAAATAACGCCTTTGGAGCGGACTACGGGAATCGAACCCGCCCTTTGAGCTTGGGAAGCTCATGTACTACCACTGTACTAAGTCCGCTTATTTAAAAAACAAAGCCGTTGCAGTTATTTTTACGAATCCGTATCGGTTTCAGTTTCGGTATCGTTTATTTCCTTATTAATATCATCGGATTTTTTTGTATATTCAGAATCTTTCGAATTCTCTTTGCTGTTATCTGCCATATCTTTTGTTTTCTCATCAACGATAACATCAGCTTTTTTAACTACTTCTTTTTGGACAACGGCCGAAGGTTCATATTTTATATTCGTAAGATTCACAATTGTCAGATTGGTTTTATAAACTTTTATTCCAAGCTTATTTACGGCAAAATTTGTGGCGCCTTTTATTATCTCCTTCATTTTTTCAGGCACGTTGCAATCAGAACATATCTTAGAGTAAACATTTAAAATAACTCCATTTGATTTAGGCAATACCTTGACAACTATGTCCGCCGTACCGCTTATTTTACTTATGCTCTCTTTGATTTGATTTGCCGCCGAATCCAAAGTAATCATCGCCGTGCCTTCTTTCACTGCCGCCACAACTGCTGTCTTTGCTTTCCTTCTATAAAACTCCAGGACAAAAAGAAAAATACAAATTATTATTACAAGCAGCAAAATCAAAGCGGTGATATAAGGGTTTAATTGCCTCCCTGGTTTAAATAACTTTAACAAAAGATCCGACCATTTGAATATTTTCACAAAAGAATTAAATATGCCTACAATCGAAACACAAACAATACCTATTAAAATCAAAACAACTATTATCTTATTGAAAATGTTCATAATTCCCCTTTTAGGTATTAGTTTATTCTAAATTAAAAATTTAATTTAGGTTATTATAATTGAATTCAAAAGTCAATAAATGCATTTTATTGCCAATATAAAAAAAACATTTATAATTTTTTTAATCAAATACTACAGAAAGGGCAAGACATTTATGAATAAAGCAATATTGATATTGAATCCTTCGGCATCGCAAGGAAAGACAATTCTTGAAAAAGAAAAGATAGAAGCTGAATTAAGAAAAAGCGACATCGATTATCAGATGCATATTTCAAAAAGTGCACAGGATATCGAACAAACTACAAAAAAATATATAGATTTAGGATACAAAAATTTTATCGGTGTAGGAGGTGATGGAACACTTCATTACATGGCTCAATATCTGGCAGGTACCGACTGCAATCTTGGTATAATCTCTACGGGATCAGGAAACGACATAATCAAAACTCTCGAAATAAAGCAAAAGCTTGAAGAAAATATAAAGATTATCAAACAAGGCAAAACACGCAGAATAGATCTCGGACTTTATAACAACAAACAATACTACATCGGTATCGCAGGTTGCGGTTTCGATTCGGAAGTTACCAGATACGCCAATGAAACAAAACTTCCTCTTAAGGGCAAGTTAAGATATAGCTTTTCCGTTTATAAAACATTGATTACTTACAGACCAAAGATTTTTAAACTCCGATATGACGAAGTTAAGAGAAACATAAATATCATGATGATGGTTGTATCTAATTTAAAATACTATGGCGGCGGTATGAAAATAACTCCAAATGCCGATGCTTTTGATAGCCAGCTTGATGTATGCATCATAAAAGCTATGCCAAAAATGACTTTAATTAAATTTTTTCCGAAAGTTTACAATGGGACACATCTGGATATACCTTATGTGGAAACTTTCAAAATAAGCGAGATAGATATTTCGTGTGATTACAGCTTAAATGTTTACGGCGATGGCGAGTATTTGGGAAAACTGCCTGCCAATTTTAAAATAATGCCGGGAATGCTTAACTTATTCGTACCATAAATCATATGCTGTATTTAACAACTTATTATTCAACAACTTATGTTTATCGACAATCAAGGCTAATAGCCGGAAAGCCCTTCATTTTTAAACGTAAATAACTTATTTTTGAAATCTTATCCAGGTTCCATTTTTAACGATAAAAACAGTTGATTGGGGATTTTTGATGTTCCCGTTTGAATCGAATTCTATATGCCCCGTAACACCTTCATATACTGTGTCTCTCAGCACATCTATGTAATCTTCTGGCTGAATGGAATTTGCCTTTTTCATCGCTTCTATTAAAATATAAAACGCATCATAAGCATACGGTGCATACTGGCCCGGTTCTTTTGTTTCGATACCCTTAATTTCGGGAGCCATATTCTTAAAGTTCCTCCAAAATTCAACCGCCCTTGGAGAATCCGAAAACATGGCAAGCGAAGGAGGCTCGGGAACGATGGCAATCAGTCCTTCAAGGACTTTGGCATCTGCTAATTGAGTTATACCTTCATCCATACCTAATTTTTCAGTTAAAAATATTGCCGAAACGCCTATTTCCCTTGCAGAACTTATCACTTTTGCAAGGATATTGTACTCTCCGCAAAAGAAAATAAAATCACTGTCGTCTATCAAAAGATTTTCAGCCAGGAGTTTGTAATCTTCCGTTGCCGGTTTTACTGTATATTTTTTAAAAATATTTACTTCCTGACTTGAAATACTTTTGAGTGTTTTTTCAAGATAATCGACAAAATTAAGCTCATATTCGGAATCCGTGTTTATTATAACTATTTTTTTAGGTTTATATTTACTCACAATAAATGTGGCAACATTTTCGACTACCTGATTATTGTTTATTATCAATCTGAAAAAATTTGACCCAGCTTTATTTAAATCTACTCCCGAAGCCGAAGGTGATATCACCGGTATATTGAATTCCTGATAAATAGGTAGCGCGGCTTTAGTCGTGGCGTTAAATGATGATCCTATAACACCTGAGATATTTTCCTGAACCATTTCCTGAGATATAAGATATGATTTTTCGGCATTCCCTTCATCATCTTTTGAAATCACGCTTATTTTATAATCGAATCCCCCAACCCTGACAGGCGCAAGTTCTTTGGCGGCAAGATTCACGCTGACAAGCTGTTCCTGTCCGTAATATTTATAATCACCGGATAATACACTTTGGCTTCCTATTTTGATTATTCTTTCCCTTTGCGAACAACCCGTGATATTAAAACTTACTATTAAAAGCAAAATAGTGGATATGACATATACGGAAAATAAAATGCTTTTTTTCATAACTGATTTCTCCATAATAAATTAAAGAAAAAATAACTTAATAAAGAAAAAATAACTAAAACCACACAAGTTCTTATCAAAACTTAGCTGATTATACCAAAAAATAGATTTTTTATAATTATTTTTAAATTAAAAGTATGTTAAAATCAAAAAATCCGATATTTTATTGCCGGAAAATAAATAACATGGGAAACTATTTTAATTTTTCAAAGTCTAAGGAATCAGATAAAATGAATTTCTTAACGATATTAAGTTTTTAAACAAAATAACTATCCAAGCAAAGTTATGAAATTCAGGTTAATATAAATAAAAATATTTATGGAGGGAAAAATGCCAGTAGCAATAGTTACAGACAGTTCTTCAGATATACCCAAGGATATTTGCGAAAAATACAATATTACCGTGGTACCTTTATATGTAATATTTGGAAATGAAACTTACAAGGATAACGGGAAAGACATAACATTAAAAGAATTCTATGATAAGATCAAGGTAAGTCCGGTAATGCCGACTACATCGCAACCTACTCCGGGTGATTTCCTTGAAGCTTACAAAGAACTTTTAAAATCACATGATAGCATTATCAATATTTTTATCTCAAAAAAAATGTCCGGGACAATTGCTTCTGCAGAACTCGCAGCCAAGGAATTAAGCGGTGCAGATATAACCATAATAGATTCCGAAAAAGTTCATATGCCATGCGGTTTTATAGCTGTAAGGGCAGCAGAGCTGGCTTTGCAGGGAAAATCAAAAGAAGAAATATTGAAAGCTATCGAAGAGTATAAAAAAAAGACAACGGTATTGTTTATCCCAAGTACTCTCGAGTATCTAAAAAGAGGTGGCAGGATCGGAAGGGCAAAAGCTTTGCTTGCTTCTTTGCTTGAAATAAAACCAATCCTGACTTTGCACGATGGCGAAGTGTCGCCTTATAAAAACACCAGACGTTGGGAACAAGGCAAACAGGAAATCATTAATTTAATGAAATCAATGATAAAAAATCCTTCAAACCTTCACGTTTTTGTCGGAGATTCGGACATGAAAGACGAAGGTGACAAGTTTGCCGCAGAAATAAAAGAAAAATTCAATCCAAAGGAATTTATAAGAGGCGACATCGGCTGTATTGTCGGTTCACATCTTGGCCCCGGGGGGTTAAACGCTACTTTTTATGAAGACTGATACGAATTTAAACCTTGAAAAAAAAATAATAAGAAAAAGAATACAAAAAGAAAGAGACGGTCTTTCCGA
>JAQUMQ010000031.1 GCA_028718045.1 Actinomycetota bacterium | reverse complement strand
TAATAGCATCAAGAAAGCCCCTTACCCTTTCAATTTCTATAAGAGCTTTATTAATCTTCTGTGTTATAGAAAATTTAGGCTCGAAAGACATGGGTTACTCTCCTGAATACACACATTTAAGATAATTAATTTTATCATAAAATTTTACTTTCCGAAGTATACTTATTTTTATTTTTTTATTCTTCCAAATTATATAATCGACTTATAGATTTACTTTCTTGTTTTTAGCTTCTTGGTAATATTTAATATATTCTCACCCAAATACTCTGCCTGCCTTAATCTTTTTTCTTGCTTTAAAATATCACCAGGTTTAGAGGCAACAGCTGTTACTCCATTTAGTTCACTAGGGACACAAATTACTCCGCATGATAGCATCCAGTTATAAATCGCAGTTACAGTAATAGATTGCCCCCACCCAAAATGCACCGGAAATCAGGGGTTGTGATTTAAATTTTTCAAATGTTTCTGCAATCTCTTTTTAAAAAAGTGTTTAATATTATAAGTATTTTAAATTTTTTCTTTTACAGCCATGAATTGTATTGGGTAGAATAATTTCAATGGTTTGAAGTGAGTCAGAAAAGGGGAGCCAAATATTGGCTCCTCGAGTAGGACTCGAACCTACAACATTTCGGTTAACAGCCGAACGCTCTACCATTGAGCTATCGAGGAGCGTGGACTTACTGAACGCGTTAACTATTATAAGTGATTTAAGCACAATATTTCAAGTAAAACACAAACTTTAATTTTAAACTATCATTCATTTTATTATAAAACGGAGAATTTCACGGAAGACATGAAATTGCTTTTACTGTTTCAGTCAAAAACTTCTTGCTGAACTCTTAAAATTATCCTTCAAGAAAATCCTTCAATACGGAACTTCTGTTAGGGTGTCTTAGTTTTGATAAGGTTTTTGATTCAATCTGTCTGATTCTTTCTCTTGTTACTCCAAACTCCCTACCGACTTCCTCGAGAGTTCTGGGATGTCCGTCATTTAAACCAAATCTTAGTTGTATCACCTTTCGTTCGCGGTCGTTTAAAGTATTTAAAACCTCTTGGAGTTGTTCCTGAAGCATCGTAAATGAAGCAGCATCAGAGGGTGCTTCTACTTCCTGATCCTCGATAAAATCACCCAAGTGGCTGTCTTCTTCTTCACCTATTGGAGTTTCAAGCGAAACAGGTTCCTGGCTGATTTTCATTATCTCCCTTACTTTATCAGGCGTAAATTCCATTTGATCAGCGATCTCTTCAGGTGTAGGTTCTCTTCCAAGCTTTTGAAGAAGCTGTCTTTGGACTCTGATCAATTTGTTTATCGTTTCAACCATATGCACAGGAATTCTTATGGTCCTTGCCTGGTCCGCAATAGCTCTCGTAATAGCTTGTCTGATCCACCATGTAGCATAAGTCGAAAATTTATAACCCTTCTTATAATCAAACTTTTCGACTGCTCTTATAAGACCTAGATTCCCCTCTTGTATCAAATCAAGAAAAAGCATTCCTCTGCCCACATATTTTTTTGCAATGCTCACAACAAGCCTGAGATTAGCTTCGACAAGCCTTCTTTTCGATTCCATATCGCCTAGTTCGATCTTTTTTGCCAGTTGGACTTCTTCTGCCGCTGTAAGAAGCCTTACTTTTCCGATTTCTTTCAGGTACATTCTCACGGGATCATTGGTGGGAGATTTAAGACCTAAATCAAGCTTGGAAGCTTTAAGTATTTCATTATCCTTTTTCTTTTGTATCAGGCTGTCAATATCTTCGTCTTCCTCGCTTACAACCTCTATGCCAAGGTTTTGAATTACATCATAAATATTGTCAATCTGTTCTTTTGAAAGGTCTATCTCCGAAAGAGTGTCACTGATTTCTTCGTTTGTAAGAATTCCTTCTTCTCTACCCTTATTTATCAGTTCTCTTACCTCTTCCAGCTTGAATTCAGACCCTTTTTTCATATAAAATCACCTCAAAATTTATATAAAACTTTAAATTTATTATTTTGTCTTATTGCAGATTAAACCATGAATTTTACACTAAAAACATAATTTATCAAGTTATTTTTTTTGGCTTTGAAATAATCGATAATACCAGACCGTTTATAAAATGAAAATATTTTTTATTTATTTTATTTTTCAATCGCATTTACCTAGCTTTAATTTTTCGTTTTCCAACCTTATTAATTCTTTATAACTTAAATCATATTCTTTTTCTAATATATTCTGCGACTTATCGGCATCGGTATTTTTATTTTCCTTTATTTTTCGTTCAATTTCGGAAACCTTAATTTTTAATTTTTCTATCTTTTCAGATATAGACAGTCTTTTTAAATTAAGGAAGACTTCAAAACAGGATTCTTTTTTATCAATGTAATTCTTGCCCGAAAAATAAATATAATTATATAATCTTTGAATATTTTCATTTTCAAACTTGTCAGACGAAATTTGCAAGGGAAAGTTTATTGCATTTTTCGACATGCTCTGTTCGTCTATAAATTCCTTTACCATTGCCATTAGCTTTCTTGTATCTTCGAATTTAAAATATTCCAGCGGAAGGTTTATTATTTTCATCTCCGGATAATCTGCTCCACCGATTATTAAGCTTAAAGCTTCGATTTCAAGCTTTTTTTGAGGATTGATATTCTTAGCCAAAAATTGAGAATAGCTGTCTTTGCTTTTCGTGTCTTCGTCGTCTTTTGCGAATAATCCGTTTTTTTTCTTTACAGCTTTTTTTAGCATTTCCTCGATAAGCATGCTTTCTTTTAGCTTTAACTTAATGGCTATTTTCTTTATGCATTCTTCCTGAATTATGCTCGATGAAAGCGATGAAATAAATTGCAACAATTCATCCGAAGCTCTTAGCTTTCCCGTCATCTCATTTAAATTATATTTGGATAATATCATTTCCAAAGTAAAATCTATTATGTTTACGGAATTTCCAACTTTTTCTAAAAAAGCATTTGCTCCTTTTCTGGTTATGAAATCTGCGGGATCAAAACCTTCATCAAGTATGCATACTTTCATGCTTATATTGTTTTCGTTAAACAAATCAAGATTACTGTTGTACTCTTTAAGCCTGTCCATCCCTTTGATCGAAGCATTTACTCCTGCTTCGTCCGCATCAAAAACAAGCACTATATTTTTTGTAAACCTACCTAAAATTTTTATCTGATCCGAAGTCAGCGCAGTACCAAGGCTTGCAACAGTATTCTTTATGCCGTTATCAAACAAAGAAATTGCATCCATATATCCTTCAACTATTAAGACATAATCTTTCTCGACTATATGTTTTTTTGCTTCAAAGATTCCGTAAATATTTTTACTCTTCGAGTATAACCTCGTTTCTGGGGTATTTATATATTTTGCTTGATCGATCCCCATATTTACGGTGCCTTTTTTGTTAAAAGTTTTTTTATTTTTTAAATTATTTTCAATAGCTGCGTCATTATTCGTGCTTACATAATTCAATTTTTTAGGAAGTACTCTTCCTCCGAATCCTATTGTTCTTCCAAGAAGATCTTTTATGGGAAACATCAGTCTGCCTCGGAATCTATCATAAGCTTTGTTTTTTTTATTTTTTTTCTGACTTTCTATACCTAATCCGCTTTGAATGATGTCCGTTTCGTTGAATTTTCTTGTTTTTGCAAAATCGGTAAAATTATTCCAACTGTTAATAGAGTAACCTGCTTCAAAAAATTGTAACGTTTCGGAAGATATTTTTCTGGATTTAAGATAATCAAGCGCTCGTACTCCATTTTTGCTATTAAACAAAATATAATTAAAATATTTCTTGGCAAGTTCGTTTAATTCAAAAAGCTTGCTTTTCCCATCAGTTTCCTTGCCATAGCTTGATTCGATGTATTTTAGCTCATAACCAACTTTTTTAGCCAACAGCTCTACCGCTTCAAGAAAAGAAAGGTTTTCTATATTCATGATAAATGAGATTACGTCTCCCCCGGCACCGCATCCAAAACAATGATAAAGCTGGGTTTGGCTATCTACTATAAACGATGGTGTTTTTTCCTTGTGGAACGGACATAATCCCGTGAAATTTTTACCTGACTTCTTAAGATTCACGTAGCTTGAAACTATATTATAAATATCGGCATTAAGTTTAAGCTCGTTTACTTCCCCGTCTTTTAAGCTTCTTGTCATACTGTTTTCATGCTATTTTACTATTTCCCATCTTTCAGGAATAAACAATTCGGTGAATTTATTCAAAGCAAACCTGTCAGTCATGCTGGCAATATAATCACAAATTAAAGTTACCTTCCTATCTAGTTTAAGATTGTGCAAATCAACAGCATTTTTATAATTGATATTGTTCTTTAAATTACTGTCATTAATAAATGTGTCGAAATCGTTAAAGTAAAATCCGAAAAGCTCCGTCAGTATCTTTTCGGTCTTTCTTTCCTCAAGCTTGACATGCTTTCTCAAATAAAGATTTTCGAACAAAAATTCTCTTAAACTGTACAGGGAATCATTAACTTTCTTGCTTATTATTATATCATTTTTTTCGGTGCTGTTTCTTATAATATTCATTACTATTGTGTTTATTCTATTTCTATGGGTAAATCCGAGTATTTTAAGGTCTTTCTGAGGAATATCTTCGTTTGAAAATAATCCTGCCCTTGCCGCATCATCGATATCATGATTAATATAAGCTATCTTGTCTGCGATTCTTACAACCTTACCTTCCAAAGTTTCGGGTAGGTTTGGACCGGTATGGTTTTTTATACCATCTATAACCTCGAAAGTAAGGTTTAAACCTTCACCGTTTTTTTCTATTTCCTTTATTACCCTTACGCTTTGTTCATTATGAAGAAAGCAAAAGTCTTTTCCGAGATGCTCCTTCATTATAAAATCCAGTATATTTTCTCCGGCATGACCGAAAGGAGTATGCCCGAGATCGTGGCCAAGAGCTATTGCCTCAGTTAATTCTTCATTCAAAAAAAGAGCTTTGGAAATACTGCGCGAAATTTGAGATACTTCAAGAGTATGGGTCAACCTGTCTCTGTAGTGATCGCCTTCGGGATTAAAAAATACCTGTGTCTTGTATTTTAATCTTCTAAAAGACTTGCAATGTATTATCCTATCTCTGTCTCTTTGAAAACAAGTTCTTACATCACAATCCTGCTCTTTTGTTTCCCTTCCTTTGGACTCAGAGCTTAGTTTTGCATACCTTGAAAGAATTTTTTTTTCATTTTTCTCAAAAATTTCTCTGATTGTCATATCTGCAAACAGGATTTTTTAAAAAAAATAATTGTTTATAAAAAGCAAAAGCCAGATAATAATTAAATTATATAACTAATATCTGACTTTTACCTTAAATTTAAATTAAATTTTTAAATCGTATTGTTTTTTTATCTTAACTTTCTTTTTTAATTGCAGCCTGGGCGGCAGCAAGCCTTGCAATAGGAACTCTGTAAGGTGAACAGCTTACATAATTCAATCCCAGATTTGCACAAAATTCAACTGAGCTAGGCTCTCCTCCATGCTCGCCGCAGATACCTACTTTCAAGTCTTTTCTTGCCGATTTTCCTTTTTCGAATGCAATTTTTATTAGACTGCCAACACCTGTCTGGTCAAGAACGGCAAATGGATCTTTTTCGAGAATTCCCTTCTCAAGATATTCGGGAAGAAACTTACCGAAATCATCTCTTGAAAATCCAAACGTAAGCTGTGTCAGGTCATTTGTTCCAAAGCTAAAAAATTGTGCTTCCGTTGCTATTTCGTCGGCAGTTATACATGCCCTTGGAATCTCTATCATTGTTCCGACCTTAAATTCGAACTCAACATTATTTTCTTTCATGACTTTATGGGCAATTCCGACTATTTGCTTCTTAAGTATTCTTACCTCATCCACGATTCCGACCACAGGAATCATTACCTCGGGTATTACTTTTATTTTAGCTTTGGTCAGTTCTGCCGCAGCTTCAAAAATTGCCCTTGCCTGCATGTCGCATATTTCAGGATAAGTTATGGATAGCCTGCACCCTCTATGACCAAGCATCGGATTTATTTCATGAAGTGAAACTATGGTGGCTTTCATATCTTCCAAAGACATCTCGAGATCTTTGGCTATTTCTTTTATATCTTCTTCTTCAGTCGGAAGAAATTCATGTAAAGGAGGGTCAAGCAATCTGATGGTAACAGGTAGGCCCTGCATTACTTTGAATATACCTATGAAATCTTCCTTTTGCATCGGAAGTAATTTTGCGAGTGCTTTTTTGCGGCCCTCGACACTGCCCGCAGCAATCATTTCTCTCATGGCTTTAACTCTGGCACCTTCGAAAAACATATGCTCGGTTCTGCAAAGGCCAATACCTTCCGCTCCAAATTTTCTTGCAACACCGGCATCTTTTGGAGTATCGGCATTTGTTCTTACGCCGATTTTTCTGAATTCGTCTACCCAACCCATGAATATCTCAAAATTACCAGAAAGCTCCGGATCAACAACGTTTACTTCTCCTAAAAATACCTCCCCTGTTGAACCATCGAGAGTTATATAATCACCCTTATTGACTTTGATATCTTTAACAATAAAATACTGCTCAGCTTCATGAACTTTTATAGATTCACAGCCTGCCACACAACACTTGCCCATTCCTCTTGCAACAACTGCGGCATGGGAAGTCATGCCACCTCTTGCTGTTAAGATTCCTTGGGCAACCGACATTCCTTGAATATCTTCGGGAGAGGTTTCGGTTCTTACCAAAACAACCTTATTTAATTCCGATTCCTGCACAGCCGTTTCCGCATCAAAAACCACCTTACCTACGGCAGCACCAGGAGAAGCCGGCAAACCCTTTGCTATAAGATTAGCTTTTTCCTTGGCTTTTTTATCCAGCTGTTTGTGCAACAATTGGCTGACTTGTTCCGGTGCAACTCTCATAACAGCGGTTTTTTTGTCAATCAAACCTTCCTTAACCATGTCTACGGCTATTTGAAGTGCAGCGGCAGCAGTTCTTTTACCGCTTCTTGTTTGAAGCATATATAACTTACTTTCCTGGAATGTAAATTCCATGTCCTGCATATCCTTATAATGTTTTTCAAGTTTTTCAAAAATTTCCATCAACTGTTTATAAATTGCCGGCATTTCATAGTTAAGCTTATCCAAATCTTTCGGAGTTCTGATTCCGGCAACTACATCTTCTCCTTGTGCATTCGTTAAATATTCCCCATAAACTTTTTTTTCACCCGTCGATGGATTTCTAGTAAACGCAACGCCTGTTCCTGAGTTATCTCCCATATTTCCGAACACCATTGCCTGAATATTTACAGCAGTACCAAGATCATGAGGTATGTCATTTAAATTTCTATATGTTATTGCTCTTTTGTTATTCCACGAAGAAAATACCGCATTTATTGCCATCTTCAACTGTTCCATTGGCTCCTGAGGGAAACTGATTCCTTTTTCCTTTTCGATAATCTTCTTGTAATCCGCAACAAGCTCTTCGAGATCTTCGGCAGTTAAATCCGTATCAAATTTGACGTTCTTTTTATCTTTTACATGCTGTAGCGCCTTTTCGAATTTAGCATGTTCCACTTCCATTACAACATCCCCGAACATCTGAATAAATCTCCTGTAAGAATCCATGGCAAATCTTTTATTGCCTGTTTTTTCAATCAGCCCTATAACTGTCCTATCGTTAAGCCCCAAGTTCAAGATGGTGTCCATCATCCCCGGCATCGAAACTGCGGCTCCCGATCTGACGGAAACCAACAGGGGATCGTTTACGTCACCAAAGTTCAGCCCCATTGCTTTCTCGAGCTTTTTCATATTTTTTTCTACCTGATCTATGAGACCGTCAGGATATTTTTTGCCATTTTCATAATATTGAATACATGTTTCCGTAGTAATCGTAAATCCCGAAGGAACCGGCAAGCCAATGTTTGTCATTTCGGACAAGTTGGCCCCTTTGCCTCCAAGAAGTTTTTTCATGTCCTTAGTTCCTTCGCCAAAAAAATAAACATACTGTTTTTCTGTCATCTTAGTTTCCTTCCTATTATTTAAAGTGAAAAATAAATTCCGTATAAAAATAAAAACTCTATAAGAATACAATAAAGCTACTGAGGATATATTTTTGAAAAATCCGCTATAGTCATGTATAAGTCCAGAGTTCTTTTTACTAAATTTATCCTGTTGCTTCTTATTTCTTCTGCCTTATCCATTATTAAAACCTTATCGAAAAATTCATCAACTGTTTTCCTTAAATCAATAATTTCATTTATGGATTCATCATATCTGTTTTGGCAATTGAAGCTTTTGATTTTTTCGTATTTTGAAAGAAGTGCCTTAAATAAACTTTTCTCGCTTTCTTCCTTAAGTAATTGCGGATTTATTTCATTAAAACTCATGCCTTTGACAATATTTTTGCATCTTATCATCGGTAAGGTTATTTCATCCAATTTTCCGCTTAAGACCATTTTTGATATTGCTTCATATCTTTTATTGATATCGAGCAGTGAAAATATATCGGCAGCCGTTATGGCATCAATCAGATCGGTTCTTTTTTCATCCTTTTCAAATGTAAATTTGAATCTTGCGATAATAAAATCAATTATATCGTATAATACTTTCAGTGATTGACTTTCATCTTGTTTTAAAAATAACTTATATAAATCGATGTTGTATTTAACAAGACCATGGATATCAATGTCGTAGTTCTTTTCAAAAATCGACAAAACGATTCCGAGTGCTCTCCTTCTTAAAGCAAATGGATCTTCGGAACCTGAGGGCTTTGCACCGGCAAGAAACATACCTGTAACGGTATCGATTTTATCTGCGATGGATATAATGGTTCCCGTGGTTGTTCCAGGTAACATATCACCATAAAATCTCGGTAAATAATGCTCGAATATCGCTTCGCAAACTTCAGGGTTTTCATTTCGCTCTTTCGCATACTCTCTGCCAACCACTCCCTGAAGTTCGGGAAATTCAACTACCAGATTCGTAACCAAATCCGCCTTGCAAAGAAGCGAAGCTCTTCTCGTAAAATCGCAGAAATCATCTATGATATCGAAACCTTTGCCTTTCAATTCCGATATTATCCTTTTGCTTATTTTTTCAAGACGCAGTTCTTTGTCATACATACTGCCCAGTTTTGAATAAAAAACAACTCCTTTAAGTTTCTCTATCCATCTTTCCCAGGAACTTTTTTTATCCTCGCTGTAAAAAAACGATGCATCGGAAAGCCTGGCTTTTAAGACTCTTTCGTTTCCTTTGATAATTTCCCTGTTTTTATCAGAAATACCATTCTGGACTACTATAAACTTAGGTACGACGTCTCCTTTTTTATCGACTACGGCAAAATATCTTTGATGGTATTCTATAGCCTTTATCAATATGTCCTTTGGAAGTTGCAAAAATTCTTCAGGAAAACTGCCCGCTAATACATTTGGGATTTCGACAAGATTTACCACCTCTTCCAGCAAATCGCTATTTGTAACTACACTGATATCTTCATCATTAAATTGCTCTTCAACCATCCTGATTCCGCTTAATATGGCTTCTTTTCTCTTTTTGCCATCGACGATTACTTTTCCTTCTTTTTCAAGCTTTTCAAGCAGTTCTTCGGAATGATTAATTTGTATGGGTAACGGGCACAATGTTCTATGTCCATAAGTTACGTTTCCGCTTTTTAAACTTTCGATCTTTATATCCAAAACTTCGCTTCCATACATTGCCAATATCCATCTGATCGGTCTTGCAAACCTTATCTGCCAGTTTGCCCAGGTCATTTGTTTGCTGAACGGAATTGAAAAGATACATTCATACAATAATGACGGAAGGATCCGGACAGTTTTTTTGCCTTCTTCGAAAATCTTTTTACCAATGTAAATTCCCTTTTCCGTTTTAAATCTTTCAAGATTTTCAACGGCAATTCCAAGGCTTTTTGCAAAGCCTGAAGCTGCTTGCGTAGGTTTGCCGCTGCCATCATATGAAATTTTCTCCGGAGGGCCCATGACAATTTTCTCGAGAGAATCCTGTATGTCTTTCAGTCCGTAAACAATACAAATAAGTCTTCGAGGAGTTCCATAAGTTTCGACATGGCTATAATTTAACCTATCCATAGAAAGCTTATCGCTTAATGTGTCTTTTAATGAAGCCATTGCTTCGTTTATGCTTGAAGATGGAAGTTCTTCCGTACCGATCTCAAATATTAATTTATTTTCCATAAATACCTTATTTATTTTTTAAAAGTGGAAAACCCAATTTTTCTCTCTGAGTTATATAAGCCGAGCACATTGTTTTTGCAAG